>NZ_RZSU01000200.1:0-5359 GCF_003997585.1 Mesorhizobium sp. M5C.F.Cr.IN.023.01.1.1
GCGAGCAGCCGAGCCAGGCGATCCAACCGGTCGCTCCGCAGCGCATGCCGTGCATGCGCCGAAAGCGGCAGCTTGCTGACGCGATCGTGACGGGCTGCACGAGCCAGCAATCCAACACCGGCCGCAAGCGCCTGACGCAGCGGCGACGGCAGCCTATGCTGTCGTCTCGCTCGGGCTGCCATGAGATGGCGAGCGTAGCCAGCGAAGCATTCGTCGCCACCGTCGCCCGTCAGAGCCACCGTAACGTGCTGGCGAGCGAGCCTCGCCACGAGCAGAGTTGGTATCTGCGATTCGTCGGCGAACGGCTCGTCCCAGATCTGCGGCAGTTCTGGAATGACCTCGCGCGCGGTCGCGCAAGAAAGGTGAAGTTCGGTATGGTCGGTGCCCAGGTGCCGGGCGACCTCCGCAGCATGGGGAGCCTCATCAAACCCGCCCTCTCCGAAAGCGACCGTGAACGTACGCACCGGTTTTGTGGATTGAGCCTGCATCAGGGCTACAACGACGGAGCTGTCGACACCACCGGATAGAAAGCCGCCCAGCGGCACGTCAACGTTCATGCGTTCCCGGACCGCAAGTCGTAGCAGGCCGTCGAGCTGATCCGTCAGTTCTTCGTCAGTGCCGACAATTGGTTCCTGCCGACCTTTCGCGGCGACTTCGGCCAGCGACCACCAGTATCGGATGCGATGCGAAAGCGACGCGACACTGCGGGCCTCAGCGAAATCTGCGGCCGTCACTGACAGGACTGAGCCGGGCGGCAGCTTGAACACGCCTCGCCAGATGCACTTGTTATCCGGTACCCATCCCCTCGACAGCATCGACGTGGCGGCATCGATATCGAGTTCCTGACGGAAGCCTGGAAAGCCGTTGATCGCCTTCAACTCGGAGGCAAAAACGAGCGCATCGCGTGTTGAAGCAACGTAAAGCGGCTTTTTGCCCATTCGGTCGCGGGCGAGATGAAGGGTCCTCGTCTTCATATCCCACAATCCAAAAGCGAACATGCCGGCGAAGCGAGTGAGTGCGGTATCGAGCCCCCAACTCTCGATCGCGCACAGCATGACTTCGGTATCACAGGTGCCGCGGAAACGATGACCCGCGTCTTCAAGTTCGCGGCGCAGATCCTGGAAATTGTATATTTCGCCGTTAAAGGTGATGGTATATCGGCCAGTCGCCGAATGCATCGGCTGGTGTCCCGCCTCGGACAAGTCGACGATGGCCAAACGCCTGTGGCCGAAGGCAACGCCGGCTTTACGATCTGTCCAGAAGCCGTCGCCGTCAGGCCCACGGTGACGAAGAGCTGTCGTCATTTGCGCTATTGCCCTCAGCGGCTTCGCTCTAGCCGCATCGGGCGCAAGAAGGATTCCGGCAACCCCACACATCCCGTCACCCCAAGTCCCTGGAAGTTTCACTGGAAGTAGCCCACACTGCTCGCGGCGTTCCGGCAACAAGGCAAAGGGTCAGCCCAAACCAAACGATCGGGTGGCGGATGATCAGGTGCGGAAACCCGTAAATCATGATCGCCACCACCAGCGCAAAAAGCGCGTCGAGCTTCGCACGCCATGCTGACATGGCGGCCGAGCCGACGATCCAAAACAGGGCGAGGAGCGCAATCAGACCACCTTGAGTGTACAGATCGAGGATCGTGTTGTGGGCCTCGAAAGGTTCGGGCAGAAACTGCCGATAGTAGACGGAGGGGCGGTCCACATGCGGGCCAGGACCGAGGCCAAGAGACGCTGACGTCACGCCCTTGTAGACTGCGTTTCCCCAGAGCCTGACGCGAAGTTCAGCGGTTTCGACGGTCTCCTCCCCGCCCCTCCCCTTGCTGAGGCTCTTGGCGAAATTTTCGACGCTGCTCAGGTCCCTGAGCACGTAGGGCGTCATCGACATCGCCAGGGGGAGGAAGCCGAGCATCAAGAGGACCGCGACTTGCCGGGAAACGCTGCCCTTGTCACCGGTCGTGAGCCATGTCCGAACCCGCAGCCCCAGAAATATCAGGCCGGTCAGGACGCTTGTAAGAAGATAGGCATCACTCCTTGTCAGCCTTCCGACATAGACGGTCAGTACCAGGCTGCTGAACCCAAACAACCTTCCCCATGGACTGCTTGTGGTCGTCGCAAGATGTAGGGCCAGGGGGCCAAAAAGTGCACAATAGAGCGCAAGTTGGTTCGGATTCTCGGACCAGCCGGTGAAGCGATCCCAGAACCAGGGATTGACGCCGGATTGGTGGATCCAACCCCACCCAAGCGCCAGCTGAAAGACAAAGCATGCATTCACTATCCCGATCGCCCACCAGGCAGTGCGGCGCAGTTGGCGATGAGCGTCGGGCTCCGCGGCGGCCAGACAGGTAACGCTGGCCAACAGCATGTAGGCCATTATGTCGTGAATCGGCGCCGAGAGGTCCAGAACCGCCGTGGTCAGCAAGCCGACAATGGCACCGACCCCCAGAGCAAACGTCATGATCAGCCAGAAGGTCGCAAGGCGGAAAAGGGCCGGCGTGGCCTCCAGGGGACCACCCGCGACTACTCGCCCGATCGACAGCATGATCCAGAGCGATAGGAACAATTCGGTATATCCGAAGGGCATCCCCGGAACACTGATCTGCACTGCATAGCCCATCGCAATGCCGCCAGCCAGCAACGCGTTCCGGATCATCGGCGCGCTCCACCCGGTCCGCGGTTTGCGGCATCCTCTTCAAGCAAGATCGAGGACGCCGGTCGAGCGAGACCGCCGTGGGATTTGGCGCTCAGGACATTTTTGTACAGATCGCAATACTGGTCTACGACCCACGGCAGCGCGAACTGCTCCCGGACGAGTTCGACGGAACGACCGCCCATGATCTTTCCGCGACCGCGGTCGGACAGGATGTCTATTATTCGAGACGCAAGTCCATCAGCATCGTGCGGTGGGACGAGATAGCCGTTCCATCCGTCTTCAACCACGTCATTGCAGCCAGGCATTCTTGAGGCGACGATGGGCAATCCCGCCAGTCCTGCCTCGAGCAGGACGCGCGGGATCCCTTCCCGATATTGTGTTGGAAAGGCGAACAGATCGGCCACGCCAAGAAGGGCTGGAACATCGCGCCGTGGGCCTAAGGCGATGACATGGGGGGCATATCGATCGATGTCCGATTTGTCGACGGCAAATGGCCCTTCGGATTCCCATGGGCCGACAAGCACGAAACGCGCATTGGGCCTTTTGGACAGGATGTGCGGGACTGCTTTGAGGAGTGTCGGGATACCCTTCTGGCGGGTCAGCCGGCCGACAAAAATTACGACTTCAGCGGATTGGAGCCCAAGCTCTTCGCGCATTTTCATCGCCGACGGGGCAAGATGCCTTGCCATGGCGAACGCATCGACGTCGATTCCAGAACTGCGGATCAGCCGCCCGCTACCGCGTCGGATCAGTCGATAGCGTTCAAAGAAAGCCTGATCGTCCCGATTTTGGAAGACCGTCGCAGCCGTCCAGAAGGACGAAAGCCATTGCAGTCCGCAAAAGATTGGACGCAGGGCCAGAGCCCGTGGCTCATGCGACGAGAATGTCCAGCCCAGACCATTGATCGTGCGGATGACTGGAGCCTTCCCGCGCACCGCAAGTGGCGTCAGCAGGTTGGGTTTGGTGTCGAAACTTTGGACAACATGTGGTCGCAGTTCCGACATTAATTTTCGAATAGTTCGGATGGCGCCCCACTCCCCGCTGCCGCCGCTGGCAAATCGGTCGAAACCATAGCGGTGATGCGGAATGCCATGCCGCGAAAACGCGGTTTCACCGCCACTCGAGACTGCAGTGACCCGAAAACCCCTTTCGCGAAGCGACATCAGGAACGGAATTCTTAAGGCGTGATCCTCGCCTCCCACACACACGAGATGCGGGTTCATCCTGCCTCTCCCGACCATGTGCCGTCCCCGAATCGCGGGAAGTGGCGGGCTTTTGACTCTGCCTTCATGATCTTGGTATCGCTTCTTCTGCGTGTATGGATGCCAAGTCACGGTACGGGCAGGCTTGCCTACTGTCCTCGTCTGTTTGCATGACGCAAACCGCATTTGGATCAAGGCCTTGCGAGCATCAGGCAGCTAAGTCGCCGACTTGGCGAGGCAATCCACGCCAAGGACCTGCACAGGGTGTGCTACCGAGGCCGTATTGCGGGCCTCCTCGACGCGCATATCCTTCTGCGCAATGAGGGGTGTGGCGGGATCGTTTTGCACGTCGAACTTGAGGAAAAATCCTGCGGGCACATTCGCCGGCGGGCGGGGCAATCAGGGACTGGGCTTCCGATAACCGTCCGTTGTCACCTCAGTCTGGGTCGGTCTGTGGCGTCGCCAGCCTGAGCATCGTCCCGATCGTGGGCCGGTGCCTCAGTACGCTGGTTGAACCGCATCTCAGTCAGTTCCGCCCCTGGTAGATTCTGCCTGCGACCAGCAGGTAACCTAGCTCGACCATCTCCGATGTCGGCAATGTCGTCGGCGGATGACATCGTTATGAGCGAGCACCTGCCCACTGTCCACAGAAAATTGGGTTGCGACGCCAGACAACATGGCCTGGCTCAGCACTTAGCTTAACGCAGTCAGATTGCTCGCAGGTAAGTGTATATTGTACAGAAAAGCTATTCTGGTTGCCGTTCTATTCACGGACTCTAGTTGCCGGCAGTTAAAATCCGACTTTTGTGGCGCCACTTCAGCGGTCAGCATCACCACGGCATCTTCGCGAAATACCGGCTTCGACGCCATATATAATTTTATTGAAAGGCAAAATTTTCGACAGGAAATCTCTATCGAAGGAGGATCACATGTAAGCAATGTTAAAGATCATTCTGGCAAAACGGGACAATTTATTTGAATGACGTGGTTAATGTATACGATGATATAATGGAATTTTACTTGGCGATATCGCGGTCATCCTAAGTAAAATTCTGCTTCCGTGAGGCGATCCTGCTGGTGATCAACGAATCTATCAGAGGGGTGCGGGTATGTGATTTGGCGCTAATATACGCCGTCGAGTAGGCAGGCACCGCGGGGCGCTAAGAAAAAAGGATTATCAATGGCACTTCATTTCGCAGCAGGTGGGTCCGCCACGGAAGTCGCAAGCGCCGGTTTCAATCTGGTCGACGTTCAAACCATCGACCAGGTCAACGAGCTGCCGGATGGCATGAAGGCTATGGTCTGGCTCAACGAGGGCGAGGGCGTGACCCAGTCCTTTATCGACAAAGTCACCCCCTTCCTTGGCAATCCCAAGGTGTATGGGTTTTTTCTCGTCGACGAGCCGGATCCCACCGGCCAATACCACACAAAGGTAGACGCTGAGGATCTGAAAGCCGAATCCGACTGGATCCACGCTCGCATGCCAGACGCCAAGACCTTCATCACCG
>NZ_RZSU01000201.1:0-5090 GCF_003997585.1 Mesorhizobium sp. M5C.F.Cr.IN.023.01.1.1
TATCTCGAGCACAGCCATCCCGAATGGCTGAACGCGATGGATATCGACGCGGTGACCGAGTTCATCGTCAACGACGTCGGCGGCGGCGAGACGCAGCCACCGATCCTGGCCGGGCTGATCGGCGAGATCGGCGTCAGCAAGGACTTCACTTCAGAGGAACGAAAGTCACTGCGAGCTTCGGCGCGGGCCTCGCGCATCACGGGCGTGCCGCTGTCGATCCATCTGCCCGGCTGGGAGCGGCTGGCGCATGAGGTGCTCGATGTCGTGGAGGCGGAGGGCGCCGATCTTCGCCACACCGTTCTGTGCCACATGAACCCCAGCCATAGCGATCTCGACTATCAGACAAGCCTCGCCCGGCGCGGCGCGTTCCTCGAATACGATATGATCGGTATGGATTATTATTATGCCGACCAGGACGCGCAATCGCCCTCCGACGAAGAGAATGCGCGAGCAATCGCGGCACTTATCGAGGCCGGTTTCGGCGACTGCCTGCTGCTGTCGCAGGATGTGTTCCTCAAGATCATGCTGACCCGCTTCGGCGGCTTCGGCTACGGCTATATCCTGAAGCATTTCATACCGCGCCTGAAACGGCATGGCGTCGAGCAGCCAGCCATCGACCGCATGCTGATCGCCAATCCGAAGGCTGTGTTCTCGCGGCGGAACTGACTTAAGACGGAGTTCAAATGTCCAAGAAAAAGATCCTGCTTGCCGGCGAATCCTGGGTGTCGACCGCGACCCATATCAAGGGTTTCGACCAGTTTCCGACGGTCACCTACCACACCGGCGCTGACGAATTGCTGACGGCGCTGAAGGCGACCGACTTCGACGTGGCCTTCATGCCGGCGCATGAGGCGCAGCGCAGTTTTCCGCAAACAATGGAGGCGCTTTCGGCCTATGACGCGGTGGTGCTCTCCGACATCGGCGCCAACACGCTGCTTCTGCATCCCGACACCTGGGTTCACTCGAAGCCGACGCCGAACCGCTTGCGCCTGCTGCGCGATTATGTGCGCGATGGCGGCGGGCTTTTGATGTTCGGCGGCTACTATAGCTTCCAGGGCATCAATGGCGGCGCGCGCTACCGCAAAACGCCAGTCGAGGAGGTCCTGCCGGTGAACTGCCTCGCGTTCGACGACCGCGTCGAAGTGCCGGAAGGGTTTTCGCCTGTCCCGAAGGGCTCCTCGGACCATCCGATCTTGCAGGGTCTCGGTTCGGATTGGCCAATCCTGCTCGGCTTCAACGAGGTGACGCTGAAAGACGGGGCGGAAGTTCTGGCAACAGTGTCATCGGACTACGGATCGCTGCCGCTGCTCGTCGCCGGCCACTATGGCAAGGGCCGCACTGTGGCCTGGACATCCGATGTCGGGCCGCATTGGCTGCCACCGGAGTTCGTCGCCTGGAAAGGCTATAAGACCCTGTTCGAACAGATGCTGAGCTGGGCGACCGGTGAGAACTGAGCGATGCATGTGCATGTCGTCGGCAATGCCTGCGTCGACACGATGTTTCGCGTCGGCCGCTTCCCTGCCGCCGGCGAGACTTTGAACGCCAGCAGCTACGCCGACGGCCTCGGCGGCAAAGGCGCAAACCAGGCGGTTGCGGCCGCGCGCACGGGTGCTGCGGTGACGTTTTGGACGGCGCTCGGCAAGGACCGCGCAGGCGCATGGATCCGAGCCTCTCTCGACAGGGAGTTGTCCGACCTCGAGGTGAGCGAATTCGACCTGCCGAGTGACCGCTCGACTATCGTTATTGAGGCTGGCGGCGAGAATTTCATCGTCAGCGGCGTCGCCTGCAGCGAAGCGTTCGATCCGATTGCGCAAACCGCACTTGCGCGCCGGATCGCGTTTGGCGACATACTTGTGTGCCAAGGAAACCTGCGAGGTGCCGCGATAAACGCCTGCCTGCGGGCAGCGCAGGAAACTGGCGCGAGTACCGTTCTGAACGCCAGCCCTATCGACGCGGCGGCTCTGCCTGATTTCGGTTTGGCGCAGCTGTTGGTGGTGAATCAATCCGAGGCGAAAGAACTGACCGGCCGGGGTGATATGGCAGCCGCGGCCGACGCGCTCGCGGCCAAAGGCGCCGGAACAGTCGTGATCACACTTGGCGCGGAAGGTTGTCTCGTGCTTGGCCCCGACCAGGAAGTACCGCGTCGTTTGCCGGCGCCACGTGTCGAGGCTCTCGACACCAGTGGCGCCGGCGATGTGTTTTGCGGCTGTCTGGCCGGCGGGCTTGCCACGGGTATGTCGGTTACCTCAGCACTGAAGTTCGCGCTCGCGGCCGCGGCAATTGCAGTGACTCGCCCGGGCACACTGATATCCTGTCCTTCCGCGACTGAAATGGCCGCGCTCTTCGATCAAACGGAGCTCTCATGACCCAACTCGGCCAATCAGGCGGCGACGCGCTCGTAGAACTTTTCGGCCGCACCAAGGTGGTGATCGGTGTCGTTCATCTTGCGCCGCTTCCTGGCTCGCCGCGCTTTGACGGCGAGGCGGTCGAGGCGGTCTATCAGCGGGGTCTCGATGATGCGAGGTCCTATCTCGACGGCGGATGTGACGGCGTGATCGTCGAGAATCATGGCGACATCCCCTTTGCCAAACCTGACGATATCGGGCCGGAGACAGCGGCCTATATGGCGGTCGTTTCCGACCGTATCCGCCGCGAACTCGGCAAGCCGGTCGGCATCAATGTGCTCGCTAACGCCGCGATCCCTGCTCTTGCGATCGCCAGTGCCGCCGGCGCGGGTTTCATCCGCGTCAATCAATGGGCGAATGCCTATGTCGCCAACGAGGGTTTTGTCGAGGGCGAGTCGGGCCGCGCGGCACGCTACCGCGCCAAGTTGCGTGCCAACGGCATCCGCGTTTTCGCCGATGCTCATGTCAAGCATGGCGCGCACGCGATCGTCGCCGACCGCCCGATTGAGGAATTGGTCAAGGACCTGGTCTTCTTCGACGCCGACGCCATCATTGCAACCGGTCAGCGCACCGGGCACGCTGCGGATCTGAGCTACATCCGCATGATCAAAGAGGCTGCCGGCCTACCGACGCTGGTCGGCAGCGGCGTGACGCCCGACAATGCCAACGATATCCTTGGCATCGTCGATGGCGTCATCATCGCCAGCGCACTGAAGCATGACGGCGTCTGGTGGAACCAGGTCGACCCTGCCCGAGTAAAGACCTTCATGGCCGGGCTGAGGCGATGATCGAGCGGCCGGCCGGAGCGAAGTCGCGGGGCCGCAAACGCGGATGCCAACAGGCAACGACGACACTCAGGCCGCAGTCACCTTGTCGTTGATCCTGCAACCCATTCGGACCGGTACCAGTCGACGAATTTCTTCAGACCATTTTCGATCGAAACGCTCGGCTTGAAGCCGAAATCGCGCTCCAGTGCCGTCATGTCGGCATAGGTCCGCTCGACGTCGCTGCTCTGCATCGGCTCGCTGTGGCGGATCGCCTTTACACCGAGCAGTCTTTCCAGAGTGTCGATGAAATCACCCAGCCGCACCGGTCGGTTGTTGCCGACATTGTAAATCCTGCTGGGTGGGGCCTCGGCCATGGGCGGCTTGTCGAGCACGGCAACGACCGCCCGCACCACATCGTCGACATACGTGAAATCCCGCCACATCTCGCCATTGTTGAACACCCGGATCGGCTTTCCCTCGAGCATCGCCTTTGTGAATATCCAATAGGCCATGTCGGGTCGGCCCCAGGGACCGTAGACGGTGAAAAACCGCAAGCCGGTTTGCGGCACCCCGAAGAGATGGGCATAGGTGTGGCTCATCAATTCATCGGTTTTCTTGGTAGCAGCGTAGAGAGAGACGGGCCTGTCGACCTGATCGGTCTCGCTGAACGGCACCTTGCGGTTGCCGCCATAGACCGAACTCGACGAGGCATAGACCAGATGCTCGAATGCCGGCTGCGCGCGGCAGAATTCGAGCACTTCGAGATGGCCGACGACATTGGAACGGACATAGAGCCTCGGATTGTCGAGTGAATGACGCACACCCGCCTGAGCGGCGAGATGGACAATCCTGACTATGCCTTGCCCGGCCAAAGCGGTGGCGAGCGCGCCCTGTTCGGCGATCTCGATCTCATGAAATGAAAAATTCTTGTGGGGCTGAAGGCGGGCGAGCCGCCCCTCTTTAAGCGCCAGGTCGTAGTAGTCGTTCATATTGTCGACGCCGACGACTGCTTCCCCCCTGCTCAAGAGGTGGTGGCAAACATAGCTGCCGATGAATCCCGCGGCTCCAGTGACAAGTATAGGCAACAAGGTTCTCCATGCACATGCTGGCACATGATCGCGAAATCGAGATCGATTTCCGAAACGACCATGTGCAACATCAAAATGCTACATCCGAATGAAGGACCGTCTCAGCTCGGGCTATAGCCGACAGGCGCTACCGACAAGCTGTGCTGTCGACGCGTCAGCTCGCCTCGCGCAGAGCCTCGGCCGCCTGCAGATCGACCGACACGAGCTGGCTAACGCCCTGCTCGGCCATGGTCACCCCGAACAGCCGGTTCATGCGGGCCATGGTGATCGGGTTGTGCGTGATGATGACGAAGCGCGTCTCGGTGGTGGCGGCCATTTCGTCCATCAGATTGCAGAAACGCTCGACATTGTGATCGTCGAGCGGTGCGTCGACTTCGTCGAGCACGCAGATCGGCGCGGGATTGGTCAGGAACACGGCGAAGATCAGAGACATCGCCGTCAACGCCTGTTCGCCGCCGGAAAGCAGCGTCATCGTCTGCGGCTTCTTGCCGGGCGGCCGCGCAAGGATTTCGAGACCGGCCTCGAGCGGATCGTCGGACTCGATCAGTTGCAGTTCCGCCGTCCCGCCGCCGAACAGATGCGAAAACAGCCGCTGGAAATGGCCATTGACCACGTCGAAGGCAGCCAGCAGCCGTTCGCGGCCTTCGCGGTTCAGGCTCTGAATCGCCTGCCGCAGCTTGCGGATGGCCTCGATGATGTCCTCGCGTTCGGAAACGATGGTCTCCAGCCGATCGGACAGTTCCTTCTGTTCTTCCTCGGCGCGCAGATTGACGGCGCCCAGGCGCTCGCGCTCGATCTTCAGCCGGTCGAGCTGACGCTCGATCTCAGTC
>NZ_RZSU01000202.1:0-4960 GCF_003997585.1 Mesorhizobium sp. M5C.F.Cr.IN.023.01.1.1
CGCCCGTTCGGGCCGTTGACGGAAAGTTTCGGCGACGAAAGCGAACTGGCCGTCCGGGGAGATGTCGAGCGCTCCCGGCGGCCCATAGGTCGAATTCGAAACCTCCATCATAGCAACAGAGCGGGACTGCTCCGCCGGCGACGTGATGATCGAAAGCGTATCCCGGTGGTGAGGGTCTGGAGGCCCGAGCTCGCCCGTCTCATAGACAGTCGGCGCCATGTCGGCATCCGACAGCACGAAGACGGCTCCGCCGTGATTTTGGGGCGGCTGGGCGCTCGAGAGGGTCGGCATCAGGTACAAAGCAATTGCAGCGAGAGAACAGCGTCGCATCCAGGTCTCCATACTCAATTGGAAGGCGCCTATTTTCCAGCTTCGCTTTCAGTCGTCCAATCGATATTGGACATTTGAATATTCCTCCCGGTAATGAAGCTTCGGAGGCCCGGCGTGAATCTGGCTGCCGTCGATCTGAACCTGCTTGTCGCCTTCGACGCCCTGCTCAGTGAAGGGAGCGTGAGCGGGGCGGCGGCCCGTATCGGGCTCAGCCAGCCGGCGATGAGCAAGCGCCTCGCCCATCTGCGTCGGCTTTTCGCCGATGATCTCTTTGCCGTCATGCCGATGGCGTGCGGCCGACCGAAAAGGCGCTCGACCTCGCCGATCCGATCCGGGCCGCGCTACGCCAGATCCAGGATGCGCTGGGAGGATTAGGCCAGTTCTCGCCGGAGCGATCGGGTCGCATCTTCAGGATCGCGACCACCGACCACATCGCGGCGACTTTGATGCCCAGGCTGGTGCCGGTGCTCCGTTCAGCGGCGCCAAGAATTTCAATCGTTCTGCGCGGCTTGCACCGCCAGGAGATCGTCGATTGGCTCGAGAAAGGCTCTATCGACCTTGCGATCACTATTCTGCCCGACGCGCCGACGACGATCAAACGAACATCGCTCTTCCACGTGAACTGGACATCGATCGTCTCCGCCGAGCATCCTGAAATCCGCGACGAGCTTACGCTGGAACTCTTCCTGAAGTATCCGCACTTGCTGGTTACCCATGTCGGCGATCTGAAGGGCTACATCGATCGCCTGCTGGACGATCGCGGACTGAAGCGGACCGTTGCAATGAGCCTGCCTTTTGCGCTTGCCGTACCGGCCATCATTGCCGAGACGGACATGATCTGCACTTTGCCGGCAAATGTGATCCGTCTGGCGGATTGGCCCCGCCTGCGCTCTTTTCCGCTGCCCTTCGATTACTCCGGTTATCAGGAAACCCTGCTCTGGCATCGGAGGAACGACAGCGATCCCGGTCACGCCTGGCTCAGGCGGACCCTGATCCGTGTAAGCGAAACAGTCACGTCGTAGCAGAAGGGCCTTCGCTCCCGCTGGCGGTCAGACCGCCGAGCCGTAGAGATCGTAGGCGTCGGCACGGTCGATCTTGACGGTGACGATATCGCCGGCACGCAACGGGCGCCGCGACTGGATATGCACCGAGCCGTCGATTTCGGGCGCGTCGTATTTGGTGCGGCCCTTCGCCGAGGTGCCATGCGCCTCGTCGATCAGGACAGGCAGGCGCTTACCGACCTTCCTGGCGAGCTGCGTCGCCGAGATCTTCTGCTGGCGCTGCATGAAGCGGTGCCAGCGCGCTTCCTTGATTTCCTGCGGCACCTGTTCGAGGCCGAGATCATTAGAGCGGGCGCCCCTGACCGGCTCGTATTTGAAACAGCCGGCGCGATCGATCTTGGCTTCGTCCAGCCAATCGAGCAGCATTTCGAAATCGTCGTCCGTCTCGCCGGGGAAGCCGACGATGAAGGTGGAGCGGATGGCCAGATCCGGACAGATTTCGCGCCAGCCGCGAATGCGGTCGAGGGTCTTTTCGCCATGGGCAGGCCGGCGCATGTTCTTCAGCACCTGCGGCGAGGCGTGCTGGAACGGGATATCCAGATAGGGAAGGATATTTCCTTCGGCCATCAGCGGGATGACATCGGCGACATGCGGGTAGGGGTAGACATAGTGCATGCGTACCCAAACGCCAAGCTTGCCGAGTTCCTCCGACAGATCGAGGAATTTCGCCCGCACTTCGCGATCGCCGAACATGCTCGTCTGGTATTTGATGTCGATGCCGTAGGCGCTGGTGTCCTGAGAAATGACCAGTATCTCCTTAACGCCGGCCTTGGCCAGTTTCTCGGCTTCGTGCAAAACGTCGGCCGCCGGTCGCGAGACGAGGTCGCCGCGCAGTGCCGGAATGATGCAGAAGGTGCAGCGGTTGTTGCAGCCTTCCGAAATCTTGAGATAGGCATAGTGGCGCGGGGTGAGCTTGACG
Source organism: Mesorhizobium sp. M5C.F.Cr.IN.023.01.1.1 (assembly GCF_003997585.1). Classification (NCBI taxonomy): domain Bacteria; kingdom Pseudomonadati; phylum Pseudomonadota; class Alphaproteobacteria; order Hyphomicrobiales; family Phyllobacteriaceae; genus Mesorhizobium; species Mesorhizobium sp. M5C.F.Cr.IN.023.01.1.1. The sequence goes on from NZ_RZSU01000202.1 coordinate 2,311, forward strand.
CCTTGCGGCGGCAAAAGGTCGATGTAGGGATCGTGGCTCGGGGGTGCTGCCTGATGCACCGCAGCCATCACGCTCTCGTAGGCCTGCGGACCGGTGATGGCGAGAACGTTGGGGTGTTTCTCGCGGATGACGTCAGGTTCGGCGCCGAGACAGCCGGTGACGATGACCCTGCCGTTCTCCGAAAGGGCGGAGCCGATGGCATTGAGCGATTCATCACGAGCCGAATCGAGAAAGCCGCAGGTGTTGACGACGACCAGATCGGCGCCGTCATGTTTGCGCGCGATCTCGTAGCCTTCGGCGCGCAGGCGCGTGATGATACGCTCCGAGTCCACGAGGGCTTTCGGGCATCCAAGGCTTACGAAACTGACGCGAGGGGCAGACATGTGCGGTTTCCAATGGACGCGGGCCGGAAACCCTAAGGCCCGGCCCGGAAGTCTCGATATATGTTGATCTTTAGAACTTTCGCAGAAGCTCAATTTGCACGGCGCAATAGCATAGTTCCGCAATCAAGCAAACCGGGGAATGGCTTGGCGCCGCTCGGCGGGCCTGCACTGCTAAAGGGTCAGGTTCAATGACCGCCCGGTCCGAACCAAGGCGCCAGGAACGCAAACTGTTCGGGGAACTGCTGCACGGCACCATCCAGAAGCATTTTCACGGCGACGTAGAGAATGATCACGAGGCCGACATAGGCAATCCAGCGGTACTTATGCAGGAGGCGTGCGACAAACGAAGCGGCGAAGCCCATCAGCGCAATCGACAGCGCCAAGCCGATGATCAGGACCGTCGGATGGTCCATCGCCGCGCCTGCGACTGCAAGGACGTTGTCGAGAGACATCGAAACGTCGGCAATGACGATCTGCCAGGCTGCCTGAGCGAAGGTCTTGCGCGGTCCCTTGCCGCCGATCGTCCCGCTCTTGTCGTAATCGACATTCGACAACGATTCCGTCGCGTCATGTTCCTGCTCGTGGCTGACACGGAGTTCGCGCCACATCTTCCAGCACACCCAAAGCAGCAGCAGGCCGCCGGCGATGAGAAGAATGGGGCCGATTGTGAGGAGCCACTGGGTGATCAGTGCGAAGAAGATGCGAAGCACGGTGGCCGCCGCAATGCCGACGAGAATCGCCTTCCTGCGCTGGTCCGACGGCAGGCCTGCCGCGGCAAGGCCGATGACGATGGCATTGTCGCCGGCAAGCACAAGGTCGATGGCGATGACCTGGAGCAGAGCCGCGAGGCCAGCGGCGGTAAAAATTTCCATCAGCTGGAATTTCCTTGCTTGGTCGCCAATCGTTCGCGTGGGGTGCCCGAACGCCTAACGTGTATGGTTCCCGCACGTCAAGAGATGGCTTGAGAACAAGGCCGGCAAACCGCCTGAGCTGCCGTGATCAAGATGACCCTGAAACCAGAACGCAAATGGCGCCTTTGCAAGGAAAATCTGTCGAAATTGCTCATTCCAAGCAGTCCTCTGCAGGCATCGGGATAGTAAAAATGATGTAATGCGGCAATCGGTGCGGAATCGTGGGCCGGATGGCGCGAGCCGCGCATGCGCCAAGGTCGCGACTCCGCTCACGACCGCTCCACGATTGGTGGAATCCTCGACAATTGCCCAGTTCCGCCTGGCGTCGCAACCATGCGGTGCAGGGCTTGATCGAGAACGACAGCATGGGTTGAAGCACGCCGCCACCGCGATAGATTTCGGGGACCGAAGAGTACGATGCCTTAGAAAGTGTTCCTCACAGGAGAGGCTCGTGACGTCTGACGACAACACACCCGTCCTTTCCGGGGCGCCCGTCCTTTCCGGAGCGATTGGGGAGTACCGCGAGTTCGATCCTCCGGCCGCACTCGAAAGGCATTTCCTGTGTGTCTGGTCCAATACATTGCGCCCGGACGCGGGGAGCTTATCGGCCGTGGTCCCCGACGGTTGCGTCGATATCATCTGGATCGACGGCGATCTGGTGGTAGCGGGCCCTGACGTGGCCGTTGCCCTGTCTGCGCTGACACCCGGCTCTACTGTGATAGGCACCCGGTTCCGACCGGGGGCGGCAAGCCGATGGCTCCGCCTGCCGATGTCGGAGATCGTGGGCGGCCGCGTGGCACTCAGCCACTTCTGGGGAGCACTGGCGCGCGAAATCGCCCAGAGAATTGGCGATGCGTCCTCCACGACGGAGCGGATGCGGAAGATGCAGGCCGCATTCTCCTGTCTTGCGCCCGACGTCGAGCCGCCGCCTCCGGACATGGGATTTGCCTTCAACGCGCTGAAAACGGAATCCGCCGGTCCGGGCATGGCGGTGATCCTCGATCGGCTCGACGTCAGCCCGCGAACACTTCGCCGCCGCTGCCAGGAGGCTTTCGGCTATGGTCCGAAGACGCTCGACCGCATTCTCCGCTTCCAGCGGTTTTTGAACCTGGCACGGCAGTCCGCCGAGCCGCGCCTTGTCGATCTTGCGTTCGAGGCGGGCTATTCGGACCAGGCGCATCTCACGCGCGAGGTGCGGCGCCTGTCGGGGTTCTCGCCCGCGATGGTTCTCCGACAGCTCGGCGCCTGAACTGGCCGTTTCGTTCAATACGCCACCGCCAACTCCGCCTAGTCTGCCTTCGTTGAAAGGAGGCAGATATGCCGATCTACATCTCCCTCATCATCACCGTTTCCTTC
>NZ_RZSU01000203.1:0-4930 GCF_003997585.1 Mesorhizobium sp. M5C.F.Cr.IN.023.01.1.1
CTCTTGGCCCGCTCGGCCAGCGTCTTCTTGGTGTGCGATGCCCCGCACCGGAGCATGATGTTGCGCTTGTCGAGCGGCGCGCCGCCGTCCCTGAGCTCGACCACGTGGTCACCGAACACGCGCATGCCTGGCCGGTGCGTCCTGCCATCGCATTTCGGGTCCTCGCATCTGCGACCCCGCTCGGCGATGATCTCTGCCATCAGCTTGCGCCACTCAGGCGACAAGTAGAACGAATCAGCAGTCTTTGGTGCGACCTTGACCGTGCGGGTGTCGATGGTCCGGATCGCCGGCGCCATCATCTTCAGCTTTGCCACTGGAATCTTATCCATTGCGGGGAAGCATGCTGGGCCGCGCCCTTCGCTTCACCTGGATCCGTTCGGGCCTCGGCCTTGCGGCTGGCACTCGGTTTTAGAAGCTCGCGCTTCAGGTCAACGGGTCGTCCTAGGTGAGATTCGCTATTCCGCTTTTGTGATTTGTGCAAGGCATAGCTCGACGGGCACGTAGCGACCGAATATCTCGACCAGAACCGTGGCAACCTGCTCGTCCAGCACCGACTGAATGACACCCGGGAAGCTGGCGAATGGCCCATCCTCGATCAGCACGCTCGCGCCCACCGGGAACGCCGCTTCGACCACCTCAGCATCCGTTGACCGCTCTTCCAGTTTCTTCTTGAATTTCAATCGCATCGCGTCGGACACTGCGACTGGACCAAGGCTTCCGCCAAGCACGCCGACAACGCCTTCCATACCGAGTATTCCTGCCCATGTCCGGTCCCGATTGACCACGCGGATGAACACGTAGCCGGGCAGCGCTGGCACAGTGTAGACCACCTTGCGCTTGGCATGCGGGGCGTTGCGAACCTTCTTCACAAGGGGAAACCATCGTTCGATCGATGCCTGGCCCAGCAACTTATCCACATCCTTTTCTGCGTGATTCTCCAGGCGGAGAACGAACCATTGCGCTTCAGGAACCGCTTCGCCAGCACCGGCTAGCAACGCTTGCTGCCGGCGAGACACCGCGATCATGCGATCCGATTCGGCATAGCAGCGGTCGAGATTGATCTTTTCGGCTTCATTCGGCCGCTTGCTGTGCATCATTGGTCCCTCGCACCGATTGTTCAAATGCTTCCAGTCCTGCCGGCCCGCCAGCCGGGAAATACACGCCACGCATCGTTCCCGGGTCCGGCAGCCACGGCCAACCGCGCAGTTCGTGCTCCAGCTTCCACGCCTGCCAGACCTCGCTACCGGTCGGCACGAATTCGCAGAGCTTACCGAGATGCTCTTCCTCAGGTCCAAAGCCGTGGATCCCGAGCCCGCGCGTCTCGGCTGCCTGGTGCAGCGCGTTGACCATCGGCCAGCCGCCGCGCAGCCGGTTCGCCTTCTCCAGCGCGTCCCGGTCAAGCTTCATCGTCCCATCTGCCAGCGAGCGTTCCTCCCATGCCTTCAGTGGGGTCGCAGCCTTCGGCCCGGTGAGCAGGTCGCGCATCCGGATCGCTGCCCAGACAGGTCCGAAGGCCGGCGCATAGGCAGGCTTGGGCGCTGCCGCCTGCGGTTCGGGAACCTCGCGCCAGAGCTTCTGCCCGAAATAGGTCGACGGTGCCGGCGTGTGTGTCTTGCGTTGCGCCTTGAGCAGGGCCAGCCAGTGCGGAAACAACCGTGCCGCCTCGGCCCGCTCGTCCGGTTCGAGGCTGCGCCAGACCTTCAGCGCCGGTTCTTTCGGCATGCCCGCGAAGCCTGGCCAGTCCTTCAGCAGCGCCCAGCCGTCGGCATCGATTTTCTTGCCATCCTCGCGCTCGCGCTCTCTCTCAACGGAGGGATCAAGGGAGGGGTCTGGAGGGGTTGGGTGACTCAGCTTGTCACCCTTAGACGTCTCCGTCGTCACCCTTTCGGTGCTTCCGGTGTCACCCTTTTCGGCACCATCCAAGGGTGACACGGTGTCACCCTTTTCCGCAGCGGCACCGGGGCGCTTCTCGCTCGCCACGAGCGCCCATCCGCCCCTGCCGAGCAGCTGCAGCACGTCAAGGTCGAGCGCATATTCGTTGGTGCTGCGCGGCCCCTTGCCGCCCTCGCGCACAAGCCTGATCAGCCCGATGTCGAGGAACGCCTTCAGCTCGCGCTGCACTTGGCGCGTCGAGCATTGCGCCGCGCGCGCGATCGTCGATATGGCCGGAAAGATGCGGCTGCCGTCGTCATCGCAGGCGTCGATAAGCTTGAGCAGCACCAGCTTGCGTGCGCAGGTACCCATGTCGGCGCGAAAGCCTATGCCGAGCAGAAACGCGCTCATACGAACATCCCCACCTGCTCGTCATAGCGTTCGCGGGTCTTGGCCGACCGGCGATAGTCGGAGAATGGCGTCTTGCGCCAGATCATCGGCGAGTTCGCCCAGCGAGCGACATCTCGCAGAAGCTGCTCATTCCAGTCGAATCGCGGAAAAGGCCGACGCTCTAATGCGTTGAGCTTCATGAACGGCTGGACGTGCGGCTCGCCACCCCATGCCATCACCTCACGGATGCGCTCCATGCAGGCGGCAAAGGGCTCGTTACCGATCAGCACATAGACACGCGTTTGGCGAGGCGACACGGCGGCGAGCATGCGCATTACTCGCTCGACGAACGATCGCTCGGCCATGTCATCATAGGCGAAGCGCCACGGACCACGGTTTATGACCTTCCAGCGCTGATAAACGTCATCGTCGAAGGTGCGTGGCTCGAACCCGCTGTTGGCGTCCAGCAATGGCACGGCGGCGGCGAGATAGCGTGAAACGATGTGATCCTGATAATCGGCCGGCAGCGCTGAGAGATTGTTGTCGCAAAGCACTGGTCGCACCGGGAAGTCGGGCAGCAGCGTGAAGGCTTTGCCTTCCATCTTCGGGACGATGCAGAACCAGCAGCCGACCGGGCAGCCGCGGCTGGCGAAGGTCGCCATCGGGTTGTGATGCACGACAGCATCAGGAATCGAGCCGCCGATCTCGGCGACATCGGCGAGGAAGTGCTTGCGCGTGAAGATGCCAGGCCCGCCCGCGCGCACCTTGTAGCCGGCAGCCTTGTACCAGCGTGCCCGCTGATACGCGTCGTTGAGCCGCCACGTGAAGGCCACTGAGAGATAGGCGGTGTCGTCGTCGGTCCACTCGGCGAGGCCGCCAGACCAACGGCCAATGTTGAAGCCTTGGCTCATGCCGCCACCTCGCAGTGAAGGCCGCATTCGACGTCGTGTTCCTCGGTCGGGTCGTCAGGAATAAGCATCGGCGTGCGTTGGACGTACTCGACTATCTCGCTGACGCTCTCGCGCATGGCGAACGTCTTCCCGATCGCGGATTCCTCACCAATCCACCACAGCGGCACATCGGGATTGTCGCGGGCGATGCGCTCGCGGATCGCCCGGCCCTTGTTGAAGCAAAAATCGCAGTTGCCTTCCCAAGACCGCAGGGCCAGGTCAAAGGGCTGGCCTTTCCAGAACGCCATCACGTCGGCCTTGACGATCTTGGATTTGGAGAGTGGGGCCACGCACTGGCGATTGTCGCGCTCGTTGTTGGCATACATGGTGAGGAGCCGGAGGCCCTCGTCGTGGCGCAGCCCTACGGCTTCGCGGTAGGTTCCCTGCTCATAGCCGAGAGATTTCATGTAGCCATGCATCGGGACGATCTTGAGGAAGCTCGTACACCAACGAGCGGTGCCGTTTGGAAGCGCCTTCTTCTTCTCGATCAGCGCCTTGAACGGCTCACCCCGGCGGCTGGCGCTGTTGAGGCCGACAACCTCGAACTGCTCGTCGGTATCGCGCCATTCGAGCCACACAATGCGAAGGTTCCACCGGCTGCCGCACTCGTGCACGTAGCGCAGCGTCTCTTCGCGCTCCTTGCCGGTGTTGGCGAAGAGCACATGAACGTCGTCTGGAAGCGTCCCGCCATGCGCGCGCACGATCTCGTGCACCATGTAGCCTGACGTGCGCCCGCCAGAGAACGAGATCAGCGCCGGGCCGGTGATCAGATAAGGGTTCGTCATTCCGCAGCCTCCGCGAAGGCTTGGCGCACGTTGAACTCAGCGAGCAGCTTGATCATGTGCGGCGGCACACTGTTGCCGACGAGGTGATATTTCTCGGTCTTGGTGAGCCGACGCGTCTTGCCGCCGATGGTGATTTCGGTCGGCAACGTGCCAGGCTTGAAGCCGTGCGCGGCAGCGCCCTCCTCCGGCTCCAGCATGCGAATTCCGATGTCGTCGATGTAGTGCAGGACGCCCTTCACCATCACCTCGACGAGGCCATAGCGCGCCTTGCCGGTCAGCGCGCCGAGCGGCTGGCGCACGTCGTCATCCTGCTTGCCCGAGCCGAAATAGTGCTGGAGGAAGCCGAGGATCAGATGCGCATGATTGCCGCCGGCAGCGACCGTAGCCAGCGGCTCTTCGATCGGTCGACCGTCGCGGCTTGTGCCATGCAGGTTTCCTAGCGCTGCTGCGACCAACGCGGGCTTTCCTGAACCGCCCACAGTGACCGTCGGCGCAGGATCCTCGACGTCCGCTCCGATGCTGGCCCCGAACTGGCGCTGAAGACTGATGGCGGCAACACCTTGCGTCGATCCGAGCGTGACAATGGTCGACAGCGGATCCTCCGCTGATCGCCCGGGCTCGCCGGTGTTGTGCTGGGCCATGAATGCGGCGCTGACGCCAACCTGCGGGCTAGTCGTGAAGGCACCAAGCGGCTCGTCGATCGGTCGGCCCGGCCGCGCCTCTTTGCTGCCGTCAACGCGCGGATCGCCGTTGTGCTGCGCAAAGAAAGCCGCGATCAGCGCGTGCTTGCCACCGCCGGCCACCTGCGCGCCGATCGGCTCTTCAATGTCGAGGCTACGAGGCGCCTGGCCTTCGCGTTCGCCATAGCCCGCCTGCACCAGGCTGGCGGCGACCACAGCATGCCGCGGCGCGCCGGCCATGACTGTATCCAGC
>NZ_RZSU01000204.1:0-4649 GCF_003997585.1 Mesorhizobium sp. M5C.F.Cr.IN.023.01.1.1
GAATAATGGACTTTAATTACGCATGGCCCTTGTCGACGACACATTGACTGACGAACCGGGCTTTCGCATGTCGGAAGCGACGGCGGGCGATTTCTTCGCCCTGTTGAAGCCGCGCGTCATGTCGCTGGTGGTGTTCACCGCCTTTGTCGGCCTGGTCGCGGCACCCGTGACTATCAATCCGCTGCTGGCGGTGATCGCTATCCTGGCTATTGCCATCGGTGCTGGCTCGTCCGGCGCGCTCAACATGTGGTATGACGCCGATATCGATGCGGTGATGACCAGAACCGCAGGCCGTCCTGTGCCGGCCGGCCGCGTCCGGCCCGGCGAGGCGTTGAGTTTCGGCCTGGTGCTGTCGGTGCTGTCGGTGATGACGCTCGGCGTACTGGTCAATTGGCTGTCGGCGACGCTGCTGGCCTTCACCATCTTCTTCTATGCGGTCGTCTACACGATGTGGCTGAAGCGCTGGACGCCGCAGAACATTGTCATCGGCGGTGCTGCCGGCGCCTTTCCGCCGGTGATCGGCTGGGCCGCGGTGACCGGAACGGTCAGCCTGGAAAGCGTCGTCCTGTTCCTGATCATCTTCCTGTGGACGCCGCCGCATTTCTGGGCGCTCGCTCTCTTCAAGTCCGAGGACTATGCCAGGGCCGGCATCCCGATGATGCCGAATGTCGCCGGCCAGGCTTCGACCCGACGCCAGATCTTTGCCTACGCGCTGATCCTCGCGCCGGTTGGCGTGCTGCCATGGGCGCTCGGTTTCACCACGCCCGCCTATGGCGTCTTTGCGGCGCTGCTCGGTGCCGGCTTTGTCTGGTATACGTGGAAGGTGCTGCAGATGGCGGACGACGACCATGTGATGAAGCCGGCCAAGGCATTGTTCGGCTATTCGCTGCTCTATCTCTTCGGCATCTTCGCCATCTATCTTGCCGACTGCGTTGTCGGGCGCGCGCTGGCGGGCGGAGCATGACCATGGCCGACAAGAAGCTTGAACTCGTCACGCTGACTGAGCGCCAGCAGAAGGCCCGGCGCAACCGTTCGGTAGCCATCGGCCTGGCGCTGGCGGTGCTTGTCGTCATCTTCTATATCGCGACCGTCGTGAAGTTCGGTCACAACCTCACCGGAACGATGTGAGGCTCAAGATGAACCGCAAAACAGTGACCCATCCTCAAAAGAAGAACACCAACCGCATCGTCGCCGGCGTCTGCATCGCCTTTTTCGGCGGCATGATCGGCATGGCCTATGCCGCGGTGCCGCTCTACGCGATGTTCTGCCAGGCGACCGGATACGGCGGCACCGTGAAACGCGCAACGCAGCAATATGCCGACCGCGTGCTCGATCGCGATATCACCATCCGCTTCGACGCCAACACAGCCGGAGTGCCATGGCAGTTTGAGCCAGTCGCCCGCTCGACCACCATCAAGATAGGCGAGACGGCGCAGGCGCATTATAGCGCCACCAACAAGTTCGTCCGGGCCACTACCGGCCGCGCGACCTTCAACGTGCAGCCGGAACTGGCGGGATCTTACTTCAACAAGGTCGAGTGTTTCTGTTTTACCGACACGACGTTGAAGCCTGGCGAGACGCTGGACATGCCGGTCGTGTTCTATGTAGATCCCGACATCGTCAATGCGCCGGAACTGAAGGACCTGAAGACGATTACCCTGTCCTACACGATGTTCCCGGTCGAGAAGAACGAGAAGAACAAACCGGTCGCGTCGTCGGCGCCGGCCGAAGGCACAAGCAACAAAGTTTCACATACCGAACGAAGCCTCGGGGGTTGATATGGCAGACGCGCACGCAAAACCACAACATGACTACCATCTCGTCGACCCGAGCCCGTGGCCGTTCCTTGGCTCGGTCGGCGCGCTGGTCACCGCGATCGGCGGCGTCTGTTACATGCAGTATCTCAAGGGCGGCGATTTCCCGATCTTCGGCTTCAACATCGCCAATCCGTGGCTGTTCTACATCGGCCTTTTGATCGTTATCTACACCATGTACGCCTGGTGGTCGGATACCATCAAGGAAGCGCATGAAGGCCACCACACACGTGTCGTGTCGCTGCATCTGCGCTATGGCATGATCATGTTCATCGCTTCCGAGGTGATGTTCTTCGTCGCCTGGTTCTGGGCTTTCTTCGACGCCAGCCTGTTTCCCGGCGAGGCACAGCAATACGCCCGCGCCGCCTTCACCGGCGGTGTATGGCCGCCGAAGGGCCTCGAGGTTCTCGACCCCTTCCACCTGCCGCTCTACAACACTGTCATCCTGCTTTTGTCGGGCACTACGGTGACCTGGGCGCACCACGCGCTCATTCATGGCGACCGTAAGGGGCTGATCAACGGCTTGGTGCTGACCGTCGGTCTCGGCATGCTGTTCACCATGGTGCAGGCTTACGAGTACATTCACGCCCCGTTCGGCTTCAGGGATTCGATCTACGGCGCCACTTTCTTCATGGCGACCGGCTTCCACGGCTTCCATGTCATCATCGGCACGATCTTCCTGCTGGTCTGCCTGGTCCGTGCGATGAAGGGCGATTTCACGCCCAAGCAGCATTTCGGCTTCGAGGCGGCCGCCTGGTATTGGCACTTCGTCGACGTGGTCTGGTTGTTCCTGTTCGCGTCGATCTATGTCTGGGCGTCGAGCGGCGCGGTCATTGAAGGCCACTGAAATCTTTTTGAGGAAATCGACGAGGCGGCTGCGGCGACGTGGCCGCCTTATCTTTTGGGGCGAAGGGCGCTAAGGTATCGCAATGAGCGACGACAAGGCGATCTGGCCACCAATCGATCCGATTTCGGCTGGCCTGCACGGACGCTGCCCGCGCTGTGGCGAGGGACCGCTGTTTTCCGGCTTCCTCACGGTCGGAAAACGCTGCGCCAATTGCGGCCTCGACTATTCCTACGCCGATGCCGGCGACGGGCCGGCGGTGTTCGTCATCCTGATCATCGGCTTCATCGTCGTCGGGCTGGCGCTGTGGATGGAGGTGACGCTGAACCCGCCGCTCTGGCTGCATCTCGTGTTGTGGATACCGCTCACGCTGGTGCTTTGCCTGGGCGCGCTCAGGCTGATCAAGGGTGTGCTCCTGACGCTGCAATACCGCAACAAGGCGGCGGAGGGCAGGCTGGACCTCGGCGAATGAGCACGACATCCGCTTCAGTGGCAGGCCTTTCGCGACCAAAGACGGCATTGCTGCTTGGCCTAGGCCTCGTGCTGTTCTTCATTTTGCTTGGGCTGGGCACCTGGCAGGTGCAGCGCCTCTACTGGAAAGAGGGTCTCATTCAGACTATCGACCAGCGCACGCACTCGGCGCCTGTGCCATTGGCCGAGGTCGAAAAGCGATTCACCTCCACCGGCGACGTTGACTACACGCCGGTGACGGCATCAGGCACTTTCCTGCATCAAGGCGAGCGACATTTCTTCGCGACCTGGGAAGGCCAGTCGGGTTTCGATGTCTTCACGCCCTTGCAGCTGGAGGACGGCCGCGTCGTTCTGATCAATCGCGGCTTCGTGCCGTACGATCTCAAGGACGCGGCCAAGCGCCCGCAAAGCCAAGGTGCGGGCCAGGTGACGGTGACGGGGCTCGCCCGCAATCCGCTGCCGGCAAAGCCCTCGATGATGCTTCCCGACAATGATCCGCAGAAGAACATCTTCTACTGGAAGGATCGCGACGCCATGGCGGCCAGCGCCGGTCTGCCGGCCGGCGCGGGGCTGGTGCCATTCTTTATCGACGCGGACGCCACGCCGAACCCAGGTGGGCTGCCGGTCGGCGGCGTTACCATCATCGACCTGCCGAACAGCCATCTGCAATATGCCGTAACCTGGTACGGCCTTGCCGCTGCCCTTGCCGGAGTCCTCATCTTCAGGCTTCGCCGCCCGGCGAAAGACGCATCGGCCCGAAAATCGAAATCGATTTTCGGAAAGCACGATGCGTAGATAAAAAGTGTTAGAGCGTACTTTGTGCGTCCAAATGGACGCACGTCGCTCTAATGATCGGCACCGGCGCCCTTGACAGGGCAGGGGTGCGCACCTCATTTCGCGCCTTGAGTTCAAGACTTGAGTTCATGCTACGACCAACCGGCCGGTAATCATGCTTCACACGACCACAAAGCCACCGCTGACAATAAGGCTCTGCCAGCCGCGGGGCTTCTGCGCCGGCGTCGACCGCGCCATCCAGATCGTCGTGTTGGCGCTGAAGAAATACGGCGCGCCGGTCTATGTCCGCCACGAGATCGTGCACAATCGGTATGTCGTCGAGGGGCTGCAAAGCCTGGGTGCGGTGTTCATCGAGGAACTCTCCGAGATACCGGCGGAGCATCGCCAGAGCCCGGTCGTCTTTTCGGCGCATGGCGTGCCGAAGTCGGTGCCGGCGGACGCCCAGGCGCGCAACCTCTTCTATCTCGACGCCACCTGCCCGCTGGTGTCGAAGGTCCACAAGCAAGCGATGCGCCATCAGCGGCTCGGCCGCCATGTGCTTCTGATCGGCCATGCCGGCCACCCGGAAGTGATCGGCACGATGGGGCAATTGCCGGACGGCGCCGTCACCTTGATCGAGACCGAAGCCGACGCGGCGAATTTGGTGCCCGCAGACGCGCAGGCGCTCGGTTTCGTCACCCAGACGACGCTGTCGGTCGAGGACACCGCCGGCATCATTCGGGTGC
>NZ_RZSU01000205.1:0-4559 GCF_003997585.1 Mesorhizobium sp. M5C.F.Cr.IN.023.01.1.1
CACCTTCGAAATGCTCTGGATCGAAAACGGCTCATCGGCGTCGCCCGCCATCAGCACGCGACCGTCATTGGTCACCGCGGCAATACCGAACTTTTTCGGATTGATTTTGCCGAGTTGCGGAATGTAGGTCGCGACTTCGCCGCGATCCGTTCGCTCCGCCATTTCGGCGGCAATTTCGGTCAAAGCCTGTTCGAGTTCCGGCATGGCGCTACTTCAGCCAGCGTTCGAGGCGCATCATCGCCTCGACCATCTCATCGTGGCTGCCGGCGTAGGAAAAGCGCATGGTTCGATGGCCTTGAAGCGGATCGAAATCGCGGCCGGGCGTCGCCGCAACATGCGCCTCGGCCAGCATCTTGCGCGCAAAGGCCATGCTGTCGTTGGTGTGCCTGGTGACATCGCAGAAGGCGTAGAACGCCCCGTCCATCGGTGCCGCCAGCGCAAAGCCGAGTTCGGGCAGGCGTTTCATCAAAAGCTCGCGGTTCCAGGCGTAGCGCGCCTTCACCGCCTCCAATTCGCCGGTCGCCTTGAACGCCTCGATCGCGGCAATCTGGGACAGTTCCGGCGGTGAGATGTAGAGACTCTGGGCGATGCGCTCGACCGGCCGCACCAATGGTTGCGGCAGCACCATCCAGCCGATGCGCCAACCGGTCATGCAGTAATATTTCGAGAAGGAATTGATCACCGTCACGTCAGGGCCGTAGGCGAGCGCCGTCGTGTCCGGCGCAGCGTAAGCCAGCCGGTGGTAGATCTCGTCGGAGATCACGGCGATACCGAGCTCTTGCGCCGTCGTCACCAGCGCCGACAGCTCGTCGGCGGGGATAACCGCGCCGGTCGGATTGGCCGGACTGGCGAACAACACGCCCTTCAGCTTCTTTTCGCGATGCGCGGCCTTCAGATGTTCGGCGTGGAGATAGGCATCACCATTGAGCTCGATCTCGACGATCTCGATGCCGAGCGCGGCCATGATGTTGCGATAGGCCGGATAGCCGGGCGCGGCGATGGCGACACGATCGCCTGGATCGAACATCGCCAGAAAGGCCAGGTTGAAGGCGGCCGACGATCCGGTGGTGACGGCGATCCGGCCGGGTGAAACGGCAAGCCCGTAGTGGTCAGCATAGTGCTGCGCGATCGCCTCGCGCAGGCCCGCAAGACCCAATGCATCGGTGTAGCCGATGCGCCCCATCTTCAATGCGTTCGTCGCCGCTTGCCTGACCCCCGTCGGCGCCGGGTCGGACGGCTGGCCAACGGCCATGGAAACAACCGGCACGCCCTTTGCCTTCAGCCGATTCGCTTCCGCCAGAATGTCCATGGCGTGGAACGGCTCGACGTCGCCGCGACGCGAAAGCGATACAACCATTTGACCTCATTCCTTGCCGGCTGCCGGCGCCGAGCTTTGGCGTCGCGCGCCGCACAAATGCCCGATTGATGTGAGGATCACAAGTTCGGTAAAGTTTCAGTGCCGACTTTTCATCCTCCGCCTGCTCGTCTACCAGTGGACCTGCCATGTTGAATCGACCCAAATCGACGATAGCCAGGGCAGCGCGCGCCTTCGCGACGCTTTCGCTTGCCGCGACCGTCGCTGTGACCGGCACGGTCAGCGCCTTCGCGCAAAACGTGCCGGTGGTGCGCGATGCCGAGATCGAAGCGCTGGTGCGCGATTATGCGCGGCCGATCTTCCGGGCCGCGGGCCTGCCGGAAGACGGCGTCGACATCGTGCTGGTCAACGACCAGAGTTTCAACGCCTTCGTTGCCGGATCCCGCATGTTCATCAACACCGGCGCCCTAATGTCGGCGGAGACGCCCAACGAGATCATCGGCGTCATCGCCCATGAAGCCGGCCACATTGCCGGCGGGCACCAGCAAAAATTGCGCAACCAGCTCGAACGCGCCAAGACGATGGCCATCATCGCGACGCTGCTTGGCGCAGGTGCCATCGTTGCCGGCGCCACCACCAAGAGCCGTGGCCTCGCCGGCGCGGGCATGGGGGTTGCAGCCGGCGGCGGCGAGATGGCGCAGCGCAGCATCCTCGCCTATCAGCGCACCGAAGAGATGACCGCCGACCGCTCGGCGGTAACCTATCTCAACGCGACCGGCCAGTCCGGCCTGGGCATGCTGAAGACCTTCGGCCGCTTTCAGAGCGCGCTCTCGCTGTCAGGGGCGCAGGTCGACCCCTACCGGATCAGCCATCCGCTGCCGCGGGAGCGCATTGCCAATCTCGAAGTGCTGGTCAAGCAGAGCCCTTATGTCGAGAAGGTCGATCCGCCGGCACTGCAGCAGCGGCACGACATGATGCGCATCAAGATCGCCGCCTATATGGGGGGCAAGGCCGCCGCATCGCGGCTGATGCGCAAGAACCCGGACAGCCTCGCCTCGCAATATGGCGACGCGCAGACGAGCTATCTTTTCGGTGATCTGGCCGGGGCGCTCGCCAAGACCAACGCGCTGATCAAGGCACAGCCGAAAAACCCCTATTTCCAGGAATTGCGCGGCGACATCCTGATGAAGGCGAACAGACCGAAGGCTGCCGCCGAAGCCTATGCCAAGGCGGTCAGCCTCGATCCGGCACGATCCGGGTTGCTGTCGGTCTCCTACGGCCAGGCGCTGATGGCAATCGGCACGCCCGATTCCCTGGAGAAAGCAGTGGTGCAGATCAACAAGGGCCTCGGGCGCGACCGGGAAAACGCCGTCGGTTACCGCCATCTGGCGCAGGCCTATGGCGAACTCGGCAACATCCCGGCCGCGGATCTTGCAACCGCCGAAGGCCATTTCTATTCCGGCGCCTACAAGGATGCCAAGATCTTCGCAATGCGCGCGCAGATGAAAATGAAGCGCGGCGAGCCGGGCTGGATCCGCGCGCAGGACATCATAAACTACGCACCATCAGGCAAGAAAAAGTGAACCTTCCGGCCGTGCGCGGCGACATTTAGTGGACCAATCGGGTCGGGCCGGAACCAGGCAAGAGGATTAGGGATGATGAACAAGGCAATTCTGCTGGGCACCACGGGAGTGGCGGTCGCTCTCGCCATGCTGGGTTTCGGGTTCGTGACCGGTAGTCCGCAGACGGCAAAGGCGGATGCCGTGCAGATCGCCCAGGCGGCGCCCGCCGACACCAAGATCGACCGGGCCGAAGTCGAAGGCATCATCCGCGACTATCTCCTGAAGAACCCGGAAGTGCTGCTGGAGGCTCAGGAAGCGCTCGAGGCCAAGCAGAAGGAGGCGCAGCGCGTCGCCAGTCTCGCCATCATCAAAAATGCCAAGGACCAGATCTTCAACTCGGCCTTCGACGGCGTCGTCGGCAATCCGAACGGCAAGGTCACCATCGTCGAGTTCTACGATTACAATTGCGGCTACTGCAAACGCGCCATGGAGGACATGCAGACGCTGACGACAGCCGATTCGGACCTGCGCTTCGTGCTCAAGGAGTTCCCGATCCTCGGCCCGGATTCGCAGAAGGCGAGCGTCGTCTCGATGGCCTTCCACCTCATGATGCCGGAGAAATACGGCGAGTTCCACAACGCGCTGCTCGGCGGCCAAGGACGCGCCACCGAAGCGGCGGCCATCAAGGTAGCGCTTTCGCTCGGCGCCGACGAAGCGACGCTGCGCGAGAAGATGAAGGAACCGTCGATCGCCGAGGCCCTCTCCAAGACCTTTGACCTTGCCAACAAGCTGGCCATCACCGGAACGCCCTCCTATGTGGTCGGCAACGAGGTGGTGTTCGGGGCGCTCGGCCAGGAAGTGCTGGCGGAGAAGATCGAGGCGGCCAAGGCCGCACTCTGATCGCCCGCTGGCTTTCGGCGCAAGCCATTTTCCGCCTGTTGTGGACAGCGAAAGAACCCACTTGCGCTCTTTTCGCAGGCGTCTAAGCCCATTATAGAGGACCGGCGCGCCGACTGATGCCGGCGCTGATGTGGTGGATTTGAAGTTCCTGCTACTTTGGTGGCATCAGCGTTCAGGAACTTCAAATCCACCACATCAGAAATGTATAAATTGCCAGTGTGGCTTTGAATCCGAAATTCGTTCAAAGCGCTGCTCCAAGGTATTGCGAATTTCGGATTCAAAATCACACTGGGAAAGGTCGGCATTTTGAAAACGGTTTTCATCCTGAACGGTCCCAACCTCAACGCGCTCGGCAAGCGCGAGCCGGGCATCTATGGCGGCAAGACGCTTGCCGCGATCGCCGACGATTGCAAGCAGGCAGGTGCGGCACTTGGGCTCGAGATCGATTTCCGTCAATCGAACCATGAGGGCGACCTCGTCGACTGGATACAGGAAGCCGCCGACAAGGCTGTTGGCATCGTCATCAATCCGGGTGCCTACAGCCACACCTCGATTGCCATTCACGACGCCATCCGCTCCGTCGCGCCATTACCCGTCGCCGAAGTTCATCTTTCCAACATCCATGCGCGGGAACCATTCCGCCACGTCTCCATGGTCTCGCCGGTGGCCGTCGGCATGATCTGCGGGTTCGGGCCGCTCGGCTACACACTGGCGCTGCAGGCGCTGGCCGCACGCCTATGACCGGCCAACAAACAGAAGGCTCGAAAATGTCGATAAAGAAG
>NZ_RZSU01000206.1:0-3911 GCF_003997585.1 Mesorhizobium sp. M5C.F.Cr.IN.023.01.1.1
GCCGACGAATGACGCAGGCATTCCCTCACCGCTCTCCGACTCGGCGCGTTTCTTGATCAGGGCAATGACGTCCGTTGCGAATTGATCGGCCATTCTGTTTCCTGTCTTTCTTTCCCGCGTTTCGACCCGGACCCGCGGCTCAGTTCCTGAGGCGCGCCGCGTCGCGAAAGCCATCACGCTTGTGCGACTGACAAAGCCCAATGCTCATAAAGCCGGATCAGGTCCGGCCGGTGTGTGGCGTAGGTGCAGTATGACGATGTGAGCCGCTACACCGTGCGCGTCGTAGCCGATTGCGCGGGCTGCCGGTCTCGCGCCGGCCCAACTGCGGCCGCTTTCGAATGGCTTTGCGTGGAAGGTTCCCAGTCTGTCCATAGGCTCGGAAGAAGTCGGACAGTTGACATGGCCGGTCAGTTGCAACTCCCTTTCCCAGCACTCCACTGCCCGGTAGAGCGCATGAAAGTTCTCCTTTCGGGCAGTTCTTAAGACGCTCGCCACGCCATGAGGCAGTGGGGCATCGGTGTGCGTCAGGTGCTTCTGCCCATGCAGGATTCCACAACATTGATGAAATCGTTTGTTTCGATGAAAGGCATCCACACTTTGGATAGTTGACCACGCGTTTCAAAGATCGTGAACTACATCTCGTCGTTGTGCTCGACGCACTTCCGACAAGTAACCTCACGGGCGCGGCATGCAGGATCCGAGCCCAGCCGGTCATGAGTGCGGCCTTGCCGGGTCGGGCGATAGGCAGTCATGCCCTTCCTGCGGGTCAAGCACTCCGAAAAAACATTTCCCCCATAAATGCTAGATCTTCCGCTGCCTTTTCGCGTCACAGGCCGTCAAACGTCCGGCCGTTCACAACAGTGATCCGGCAAGTGTTTGGCTGCGCGAGACGATGCTGCAGGGAGTCGTCCTGCATGGCACTTCGCTATGATGCTGCGGTGCCGTCTAACGGCGCCTCGTGTTTGAACACACTGAACGGCCACCGCGATCAAAATCGATGGTTCGAGGACCGTTGATCATCACCCCGCCAGCCTCGATCTTGTTTGCCGCCACGAGAGCGACACAGAGACTGCTGGTGAAGATGCCCGCCTGCCCGCTATGTTCGGGATGGTTGACCATCCCGGATGGACCCATCGAGGGTGTCAAGGCGAGCATGAGCACAGGCGCGAACAGTTCACGGGCAGGCGCGACGGTGGCCGCAAAGCAACGTCGCGCCAGCATGCGATCTCAGCAGGATCGGCACCATCCTGTCAGGGAGCAATGCGAGTGGCTGGCTTAGCCGCTGCGACGCTGCCCGGCATCGATGACGAGGACCTGGCGCCGTGCGAGGAGCAAGAGTAGACGGATAGTATGCGCGGGAGTGGCGACCGACCACCTTGTTTCTAAGGCAGACTGAAAGCGGCTCTTACCGGGCGGCTACGCTGTTTCAGAGACTGGGGCGTCGTGCACATCCAGCCGATACTCTTTGTTGCGGATTGCGAACCGATTGCATTGCCGCAGTTACTGGCATCATGTTAACGCGTCGGACGGCGACATTGGCGAGCACGGTTTTGTGGCCGCAGTTGACAAAGCCCATAAGTTCTAGATGCTGCGTGCTAGAATAGATGTTTGAAATCGCAGGGAGTTTCTGATGTCCAACCTTAAGGAAACTGAGGCAACCCAGGCAGCAGGCGAGGTGCCCGTGAAGGAACAGACACCCGATACAAAGGCGCCGAAGACGCGGAAGCGGACCGCGCAGCGCGCAGGTGCTATACGAACCAGAGCCGCCAGCTCGGCTCTTCAGGCGTCTTCATCTAAAGCGATCGCTTCGCCTACAGTCCGGGCAGCGCGGAGAAATTACTCTGAGAACGAGCGTGCCCAGAAGCTCGGCGAGATCGAGAAGCAGATCGGACGGGGAGAGAGTATCAAGGCAGCCGTTCAGAACGCTGGAATATCGGAACAGACGTACTATCACTGGAAAAGGGCTGCTGGGCAGACAACACAGAGCGATGAGCTCAAGGATCTTGTGAAGCTTGAAGAAGAGAACGCCCGTCTGAAGAAGCTCCTCGCTGACCGGCTCCGGAAAGAAAACGCCGAGCTCAGGAAAAAGCTCGGGCTTGCTTGAGCCCTTTGCCGCCATAGGCAAAAAGCCCGAGGGGCGGCTGACCTGAGCTCCAAGGTGACCTTCCTTTCTTCCTGTGACACAGCGAACAGCGTCGCGCCCAGCAGCCGATACTGGCGCAACGAGCTGTTTCGACCTGAGACCGGGCAGCCGGCAACTGAAGACGTTCTTGACGAACGCGCCCAGCCGCTCCCGCCGCCAGTGGTGATCGAGCTGGACGTCGCCGGCAAGGTGCGGCTGCGGATTCCACTGACCACGCCGCCAACACTGGCAGCGGCGATGGTGAAGGCGCGGGGCGTTTCATGATCCCGGTCCCGAGCCAGGTGCGGATCTGGTTGGCGGTGGGCCGGACCGATATGCGTCGCGGAATGCAGCGTCTCGCTCTGCAGGTTCAGGAGACATTGGGCCGGGATCCGCATTTATGCGTCGGGCGAGATTATGTGGCGGAGCCGCCCTGACCCCTTCGGACCGGCCAAACCCAGCTTGCCTCCGCCACATAAACATTCAGATGGAGTTCAGCAGTTGCAGAACGGAGTCATTTGGTCGGAAACGCACGCCGTGATCGCCGGTGACGCCCGCCTTCTCGAGTCCATTGCGCATCATCTCTACATCCGCTGTGGCATAGCGGTGGGTCGTGGCGACCCGTGCATGCCCGAGCCAGGCTTGGATCGTCAAAAGGTCCACGCCGGACTGGAGAAGCTTCATGGCGAGGGAGTGCCGGAAGATGTGCGGCGATATGGGCTTGTCGGCCAAAGCCGGTCTGGTAGGCCCGGCGCTCGTTGCGGGCGCCGAGGAATATCGGTCGCGGCTCGTGATGGGCGATCCCGCGCTCGCTCAACAAGGATGTCAGCGCCCGCAGCCGGGTCCTTAGCAATGGGGACGACGCGGTCTCTACGCCCTTTGCCGCGCAGCAGCACTTGTGGGTGCGGCCGCTCCAACTGAAGGTCGTTTGCGTTGACGCCGGTGGCTTCGGAGGCCGGGCGCCGGTTCGTGCCAAGAAAGAGCAGAAAGGCTCGGTCGCGCCGACCACGGGGCGTCTTTGGATCTGGCGCCGCGATGAGGGTGTCCACTTCGGCCGTGGTGAGGTGGTACGTCACGTCAATGTGCGTCCGTTTAATGGGAATCGTCAGCACGCGTTGGGCGACGCCGAAGGATGCCGGGTCGGCGGCAGCGACGTGGCGGAAGAAAGATCGGATCGCGGCCAAGCGGGCGTTGCGCGTGGTGACGGAATTGTTCCGCTTCTCCTCGAGTTCGTCGAGAAAAGCGAGAACGAGATCTCGATCAGCTCTTCGAGCGCCAACGCCCCCGGCTTCTTCCGCAATCGGGCGGCGGCAAAGAGGATCAGCATGCGCAAGGCATCGCGATAGCTGGCCACGGTCGCGGGAGTCGCATTGCGCTGCTTCGTCAGGCGCCGGCGGAAATAGGACTCCAGGAGCGGCGCTAGGAGTAGGTGTTAACTCATGCTGCTCCTTGAGCGCGCCGCCATCGAGTGCCACCTCGGCTTGATCAATCAGATCAACGAGGCGTTGACGGTGGTCGAGGCGGATATCGCGGTGGTGCCCACTAGGATCCGACAATCCGTCGCCTGATGACGTTGCCTCCGTCACCGTGGGTGCGAACGTTGCCGCGGCAATCGGCAACATTCGGCGCTTCAGCGATCCACAGAGGCTTGTCGCCTACCTTGGCTTCTTCCGAGCGTGCGGCAGTCGGTGAGGGACCGGCCTATCATGGCCGCATCACGAAGCACGTCTCCTGAATCGAAACCTCTATCCGATCGACGAACGCCTCAAGTCTCGCAGGCGAGCAAGGC
>NZ_RZSU01000207.1:0-3785 GCF_003997585.1 Mesorhizobium sp. M5C.F.Cr.IN.023.01.1.1
ATGCAGCCTCCAACATGCAATCGACGCTTTTTTAGATTGTCAGGGTGGAACCCGATCTGGCGACAATCGTTCGGGTCGGCAACAAAGCGCTGTACCATCAAAATCGGGGAGAACAATGCGGGAAAGGCAAGGCTTCACCGATAAGGAAAGACACGACAGACAGGAGCGCACGTCGGATGCTGCACGGGCCTTGACCGACATTGAGCGCGTCGCACGAGATGCAAAGACGGCTCGGTTGCGGGAGCAGCGACTTAAGGTCGAAGCCGCTCCTGCTGCTGCATTGGCATCGAAGCCGAAGATGAACCGAAAAGGCAAGAAAGCCTACTAGGCACGCTGCACCAGATTTGCTCCGTCAGCGGCATAGAGTCCTCGAAGCGCAGCGGAAGGCGATCGGATTGCCCGGTCGGCCCGCGTCCTTTCCTCCGTGGGGTACGGGCTTTCCTTGTGTCACGACTTTGCCGGTGGCGTCTGGCGCTTCTTCAGGATCCGTGCCTCGCGCACCAATGATGCGCGATCGGTCCCAATCATTTCAATGAGATCGCTTGCCTGCGACACCGTCATACCGGTCTCCTCCGGCGAGGCCTTTCGCCTGAGCCTCCTTCAGTTGCTCGCGGTTGGGCTTGCCGTCTCCCATGTCGAATTTCCTTTCACGCGCAAATATGTCGGCTCGGCCTTCATCAATCCGAGCCGGGCGAGCCGCGAACGGCTCTGGAAGCGCGTCCAGGAGCACGCCGGGCCGCCACCGAAAGGCATGAAGCGTCCGGCCACTCAATGGGTCAAGCCGGGGCTGATTGGCCGCGTGAAGCATCTGCGTGGCGAGGAAGACCTGCGGCATGCCTCGCTGCAGGATTTCCGGGAAGAGAGCGAGTGGTAAAAGCCTGACGTTTGGTACCCAAGGGAAATGCCGCTTTCGACCCGTTGACGACCTTGGTCGTTGCAACTTGAACGTCCAAAATGAGGTCGGGAACCTAACCTTCAGCGCAAGAGCATTCGGGAGTGCTCTCGTGTGGATCATTCACCACATTTGGTGTCCGGTCACATCGAGGCCGCCCACGTTCAAGACGTTGAACACCGCAGGACGCGCTTATCTGGCAGACAATCGGTTTCGCTGTGTCGTCCCCTGGCACCGATGAGACGACCCACTGTTTACCGCCGCGCTCAAGACGGCTCGCGAAACGGGCGACCCGCAGATGCTTTTTTCGTGTTATGATGGGTTTGCAAAGCGCGTAATCTCGACCTCGGCAATATGGCAGGGGCCGAAAGCTATTTTGCCCTGGTGCAGGAAAGTTTTGCGCCCGCCCAGCACGGGCTCAACCCCAAAGAGCATGTCGTGCTGCGTTTTCTTGACTGATCCGGGGCGCGGAGGTTGTCCATGTCCACGAGTAGTGTCGACCGCCCGCTGCAGCCGGGCAACCGGGCACCGAATATTGTGCTCGACGCGATCTCGCACGAAGGCAAGATCGCGCTCGACGATTTTCGAGGCCGTAGCCCGTTACTGGTCGGTTTGTTTCGAGGCCTGCACTGTCCATTCTGCCGGCGCCATGTCGCGACGATGGCGCAGCTCAGTCCGACCCTGAAGGAGAAAGGCATAGAATGTCTCGCAGTGGTCAAGACGCCGGTCGAACGTGCGCGGCTCTACTTCCGGTACCATCCGCTACCCGATCTTCTTAGCGCATCCGACCCAGAGGGCGCTTCACACCGCGCCTTCGGTTTACCCATCCTCGAGCTCACGGAGAATGAAACCGAATGGCCGCACAAGCTCGGAATGGACGCGCTCATGACAATGCGGATCGATCTGCCGGGGGAGTTGCCCGAGCCGATGAACCCGGCTGCGGCGGGCGACTTTCTTGAGAAAAAGGATGGGTACGAAATTACGGAGGCCGACCAGCAGATTATGATTGCCGGTCACATGCCGCTTATCGGCGAGTTCTTGCTCGATCGGGAAGGCGTTGTGCGCTGGAGCTTCACGGAAGCTGGAAGGGAAGGCCGAAATGTCTGCCGGGCTCCAAATCCCAACGAACTGATGTCAGCCGCTTCCCAAGTTGCACATTAATAGGCTGGTGAAAACTCGCTCGACGATCACCGTCCTGTGTGATTCTGTGGGTTTGAAGCATCACAGAGATGCTCAGGCGCGGAGGGCTAAGGTCTGCCCTTAGGCTTCGTAGTGATTTCGATTCGACGGCCCGCGAGCCGAACGCTGGAGTTTTGGCGCCAGCCTAGGGCCGGCCCCAACACGATCTCGGGCTGAGGGCGACGCTCTGATATCGCGGGTCTCCGATCCAAGATTGACCGGAATCGTTGACGACGAGCTCAGTCAAGGGCCGCCTTGCGGCCTGAATGACCGAGCCGCAGGGCTCGTGCTATACTTCAGATTATGCTTTATCCGCGCACGGGCTGCTCATGTCGGGCTACTACGGCACAGAGATCCAGCAACGCCTGCAAGCGCAGGCTGAAGCGAGCACCGGCTTCATCAATGCGACGGCTGGCGCTTGCCAGACCGGGCGCACGATGGGCTGTGACGATCTGGATCGGCTCGGATGGGATCGCATCAATGGGTTCCTGGACCGCGATGGCATCTGCGGCTTCCGCCTGATCCCCGCCGACAAGGCGGAGGGCCTCAGGTCGCGTCTGGAACGGAACTTTCGCTTCGATACCTGGGACGTATTCCTTGCGGACCGGGTAAGCGCGCTGGCTGCCGCCGAGGCGATCGTGTCCAGAGGCTTGCCGGATAGTTTGACCGACCTGGAAAAGCCGACCCGGCCGGAGGATGAATACACCGCTCGCATTCAGACGGTCATGGGAGCGGCCGGTGTGGCGCCGTTCTCCGGCTCGCTTCTGGTTGGAGCACTTGGCCCGGCGACGACCGTGGCAGTCGGTGACGGCAATGGAACGATCGTGGCGGCAGCACATGGCTATCTCCCGCACAATGCCCAGAGCCCTTATCATCGATACGCCTGGGGCGGGTTGGTTGCCGTGGCGGAATCACAACGAGGCAAACGCCTCGGCAACTACATCAACGCCCGCATGATCGTCAGCGTGTTCCGCGACCTCGCCGCGACACACGTCTATGAACTCGTATCGACTTCGAATGTACCATCCCGACGCATGGTTGCCTCATGCGGCCTTCATCATGCCCAGGGCCTGGTCTGCGGGATAGCGTCTCCCCACGACAGCGCACGCTTCACCCGGTAAGAGCTTCGGATACCCCTGCCGACAGACCCGGTAGCGCCTTGACGTCCGGGGTCCGATTATAGAAGCGATCGTCACCCGTATGGGCGGAAGCCGCTTCGGGCAGCCGCCGAAGGTATGCCCGATATCAACCGCCGCCGCCTTCTGCTTGGCCTCGCGGCTACTTCAACCGCCGCTGCCGCTGCGGCGGCCTTGGCTGCCGCTTCAACGATCATCGACGCGACCGCAGCACCGTCTGTCGCTGACGCGATCCCAGTTACGCGGACGAAAACCAGTCTCGATGCAATGCTGCTGGAGCTCAAGGGCGCGAAACCGAAGCGGGTGCAGGTCGATCCGGAGCCCGAGCCCGAGGCGGATCGAGTATGGCGTGCGAGGTACTGGGGCAATCTTAGCGTGAGCGACGATGAGCTTGAGCGGAGGTACGGCGCGCCAACATGGGCGGTGTTGTGCTACCCGACGCATGCCGAGTGGATCGAAGACGATGCGCGGCTGACCAGACTGGCGCAGGATGGGCGATTGGCGAGTCCTACGGCGCGTCAGGACGCGCGGGAGCCGCATCCCGGTCCATAAGACCAGCCAAGGGCGAGATCGCGTCC
>NZ_RZSU01000208.1:0-3736 GCF_003997585.1 Mesorhizobium sp. M5C.F.Cr.IN.023.01.1.1
ACGCGTATCTGCGCGAAACCTTGCTTGCAGCGCGGCCGGACTATGGCTGGCTGTCGGAGGAGACGGCCGACGATCCGGCAAGGCTTGCCGCCCGCCGCACCTTCGTCATCGATCCGATCGACGGCACGCGCGGCTTCCTCGAAGGCCTTCGCTCCTGGTGCGTCAGCGTCGCGGTGGTCGAAGACGGTCGCACCCTTGCCGGCGTTCTCGAATGTCCCGCCACCGAGGAGACCTATTGGGCGCTGCCCGGTGAGGGGGCGTTCCTGAATGGCGGTCGCATTGCCGTGCGCCGCCCGGCAGCAATGGTCGAAATCGGCGGGCCGAAGCCATTGATAGGGCTGATGCCGGCGGAATGGCAGGGCCGGCTGAGCCGCGTGCCCTATATTCCCTCGCTCGCATACCGGCTGGCGATGGTCGCCAGTGGCAGGCTCGACGCGACCTTCGTCAAACCCAACGCCCATGACTGGGACATCGCCGCGGCGGATCTCATCCTGCGCGAGGCCGGCGGCGCATTGCTCGACCAGAATGGCCGCGCACCGCGCTATGCCGGCGAAGTGATCCACCACGGCGCGCTCGTTGCTGGCAGCGGCGAACTGCTCGCCGTGCTCTCCGGCATCATCGCAGGGCTGGACGGTTGAACATATCATCAATGGTTCCAAAGTCGGCGGCTTTGGTCTAGACCTGTCACAAACTCACGATATGTGAAGGACCGACATGACCGCGGAAGACGGAAAGAAGCAGCTTTTGCACCTGGTGTTCGGAGGCGAACTGAAGACGCTGGGCGGGACAGAATTCCGTGATCTCGACGCGCTCGACATCGTCGGCATCTATCCGGATTATCAATCCGCGCAAACGGCGTGGAAAGCCAAGGCCCAAGCCAGCGTGGATAACGCCCACATGCGTTATTTCGTCGTTCACCTGCACCGGTTGCTCGACCCCGACAACAAGGCCGCCGGTTGACATTGATGGATCATGAAGCCGTGAAAGGGCCGACCACGAGGTCCGCGGCAAGGGGGCGCCGCGGTGGCACCTCGAAGACATTCTGGCGCAAAATACGCGAACCGCTGGCGCAATCGCGATTCGTCAAGAACGCCATCGCCAGCCTATTTGCGCAGTTCGTTCGCATCATCCGCCTGACCAACCGTGTCGTCGATGGGTCGGCGCAGATATCGGGCGGCGCCCACTCGCAGTTCGAACCCATCATCATCGCGCTATGGCACGGCCAGCATCTTCTGACTCCGGCATACTATCCCAAAGGACGGCCGCTGGTCGCCATGGTGTCGCGTAGTGCCGATGCCGAGCTCAACGCACTGATGATCGAGAAATTCGGCATCGAGGCGGTTCGCGGCTCGGGCGGACGCGAAAGCTCGAAGCGTCGCGACAAGGGCGGCGCCAAAGCGCTGATTGCCCTGAAAAAGTCACTCGCCACCGGCAAGAACGTCGCCATGATCGCTGACATTCCGCATGGCACGCCGCGCGATGCGGGGCTTGGTATCGTTCTCCTGGCGCGGCTTTCGGGCCGACCGATCCTGCCCGCCGCCATCGCCACCAGCCGCCGCAAGGTGCTGGAACGCAGCTGGGACAAGACCACGATCAATCTACCGTTCGGGCGCTCCTCGATCGTCGTTGGAGCGCCGGTGTTCGTTCCGGCCAATGCGGATGAGGCCGAAATGGAACGCAAGCGCCAGGAGGTCACGGCCGCGCTCAACGCCGCGACCGCCGAGGCCTATCGCCTCGTGGATGGCTCAAAATGAGCGAGCGCTGGGCGCGCACTTTCCTGACGGCGTATCGTTTCGCAGGCGCAGTTGCCTACCCGCTGATCGGACCCTATGTCGCCTGGCGCACCTCCAGGGGCAAGGAGGACCGAATTCGCCGGCGCGAACGCTATGGCATCGCCGGGCGCGAGCGCCCCGAGGGACCGGTGATCTGGATCCACGCGGCGAGCGTCGGCGAGACAATCGCCGTCGTGCCGCTGGTCGAGAGCATCCTCGACTACGGCGTCAACATCGTGCTGACGACGGGGACTGTCACCTCCGCTCAGGTTGCCGACGAACGGCTCGGCGATCGTATCATCCACCAATATGTGCCGCTCGACCTCAAGCCGGCGGTCAGCCGCTTCCTCGACCATTGGCGGCCGGATCTGGCGATCATCGCCGAATCGGAGATCTGGCCGATGACCATCCTGGAGCTCGGCGCGCGCCGTGTGCCGCAGGTGCTGGTCAATGGCAGGCTGTCGGACCGTTCGTTCAAATCCTGGAAGAAACGCGCCAACATCGCCGAGGCGCTGTTCGAGAATCTCGCCCATGTTGTCGCCCAGTCGGATGTCGACGGCGAGCGCTTCCTCTCGCTCGGCGCCCGGCCGGTCACCGTATCCGGCAATCTCAAGGTCGACACCACGCCGCCGCCGGCCGATGAAAGGGCGCTGCACACGCTGAAGCGCCAGATCGGCGCCCGCCCGACCTGGGCGGCGATCTCGACCCATGACGGCGAGGAGGTGGTCGCTGCCGAGGTTCACGCGATGCTGCACAAGCGTCACCACGGTCTTCTGACGATCGTCGTGCCGCGCCATCCCGATCGCGCCGAAGCGCTTGCCGCGCAGATTTCCGGCATGGGCCTGAAAGTCGCTCGGCGCAGCAAGGGCGACCGGATCATCGCCGATACGGACATTCTGCTGGGCGACACGATGGGCGAGATGGGGCTTTATCTCCGGCTGACAGAAATCGCCTTCGTTGGTCGTTCGCTCACCTCGGAGGGCGGCCAGAACCCGCTGGAGCCGGCCATGCTCGACACGGCGGTGCTGGCCGGCCGCAATGTCCAGAATTTTCGCGAAACCTATCAGCGCCTGCTCGACAGCGGCGGCGCCAAGCTGGTGCGAGACCGCGACATGCTGGCCGGCGCCGTCAATTTCCTGTTGAGCAACGAGGTGGCTCGCCATGAGATGATGGCGGCCGGCGCGGCGACCGTCGACGAGATGCGCGGCGCGCTGGCGCTCACGTTGAAGTCGCTCGAACCCTACATTCAGCCGTTGGTCGTAAAGTCGCGCCTCAAGGGCGCCAACGGCCGCTAAGATGGCCAGCGAAGCGCCCCCCTTCTGGTGGGAAGAACCGGACTGGCGGGCGCTGGCGCTGGCGCCGCTGTCCGCGATCTATGCGCTCATTGCCGGCCGCCGCATGCGCTCAGCAGCGCGCGAAAAGGTCGAGGCGCCGGTGCTGTGCGTCGGCAACTTCACCGTCGGCGGCACCGGCAAGACGCCGGTGGCGATCGCCCTTGCCCGGCAGGCCAGGCGCATGCAGCTCAATCCCGGTTTCCTGTCGCGCGGCCATGGCGGCTCCTTCGCGCAGCCGCATGTCGTCGATCCGCATCATGACGCCGCCAAGCATGTCGGCGACGAACCGCTGCTTTTGGCCGAGCACGCGCCGGTCGCAGTGACGCCGAACCGTGCCGCCGGCGCGCGCCTTCTGCTGGAAAAGCATGGCTGCGATTTCCTGATCATGGATGACGGTTTCCAGAGCGCACGCATCCATATCGACTATGCGCTGGTCGTCGTCGATGCACGCTACGGCGTCGGCAACGGCCACGTCATTCCTGGCGGTCCGCTCAGGGCTGATATCGTCGACCAACTGGTTTTCACCAGCGGGCTGCTGAAGATGGGCGAGGGCCTTGCTGCCGATGCGGTCGTCCGCCAGGCGGCGCGTGCCGGCCGGCCGATCTTCGAGGCGCGTACACGGCCAAGCAG
>NZ_RZSU01000209.1:0-3725 GCF_003997585.1 Mesorhizobium sp. M5C.F.Cr.IN.023.01.1.1
GATATGTGAGCGCGCCGGCGTGCCGAAGGGCGTCGGCAACATCGTCCAGGGCGGGCCGGAGGCAGGTGCGGCCATCGTCAATCATCCCGGCATCCAGAAGATCGCCTTCACCGGCTCGTCCGAGGTCGGCAAGATCATCCGCAAAGCCACTGCCGGGTCGGGCAAGAAACTATCGCTGGAACTTGGCGGCAAGTCGGCCTTCGTCGTCTTCGAGGACGCCGATCTCGACAGCGCCGTCGAGGGACTGGTCGACGGCATCTGGTTCAACCAGGGCCAGGTCTGCTGCGCCGGCTCGCGCCTGCTGGTGCAGGAAGGCATCGCCGATGCCTTCATCGCCAAGGTCAAGACGCGGATGAGCCGGTTGCGTGTCGGCAGCCCGCTCGACAAGAACACCGATATCGGCCCGCTGGTCGACCTGACCCAGCTCGATCGCGTCAAGGGCCTGGTCGCCGAAGGCGCCAAGCAGGGCGCCGTCTGCTGGCAGCCGAACGTGGCGCTGCCGTCTTCCGGCTACTACCATTTGCCGACGCTAGCGACAGGCGTTTCGCCGGCTAATATCCTGGCGCAGGAGGAGGTGTTCGGGCCGGTGCTGGCGACCATGACCTTCCGCAACACCGAGGAAGCGGTCGAGCTCGCCAACAACACGCGCTACGGCTTGGCTGCCTCGGTGTGGAGCGAGAACGTCAATCTTGCGCTGCACGTCGCGCCGCAATTAAAGGCCGGCGTCGTCTGGGTCAATGGTACCAACATGTTCGACGCCGCCTGCGGCTTCGGCGGCTACCGCGAAAGCGGTTTTGGCCGCGAAGGCGGGCGCGAGGGCATGTTCGAATATCTCTCGGCAAAACTGCCGCTCGGCCCTGCCGTCAAGCGGGCCACGGCTACGACCCAGCCTGTCGAGCGATCGGAAGGCGACGCCATCGACCGCACGGCAAAGCTGTTTATCGGCGGCAAGCAGGTCAGGCCCGACGGCAATTATTCGCTGGCGACAGCCAGTGCCAAGGGCAAGCTTGCCGGCGAGGTCGGTCTCGGCAGCCGCAAGGATATCCGCGACGCCGTCGCGGCTGCACGTGGCTGCAAGGGCTGGGCGGAGGCAACCGCCTACAATCGCAGCCAGGTGCTCTACTATCTGGCCGAGAACCTGTCCGGTCGTGCCGACGAGTTTGCCGCGCGTCTCACAGAGCTTACTGGCGCCACCGCCAAGGCCGCGCGCGAAGAGGTCGACCAGTCGATCGAGCGGCTGTTTCTCTATGCCGGCCTGGCCGACAAGTTCGAGGGCCGCGTCCACCAGCCGCCGGCCCGCGCCGTCACACTGGCACTGCATGAGCCGGTCGGTGTCGTCGGCATCGTGGCATCCGACAATGCGCCCTTGCTTGGCCTGATCTCGCTGCTCGCGCCGGCGCTCGCCATGGGCAACACTGTGGTCGCGGTGCCTTCGGAAAAATATCCGCTGCTCGCCACCGATCTCTATCAGGTCATCGAATATTCCGACGTTCCGGCCGGCGCCATCAACATCGTCACCGGCCGCAGCGCCGAGCTCGCCGGCGTGCTGGCCAGGCATGACGATGTCGACGGGCTCTGGGTATTCGCCGATGCCGAGACCTGCGCCAAGGCCGAAGCCGACTCTGTCGGCAATCTCAAGCGCGTCTGGACCGGCAACGGTCGCAGCCTCGACTGGGCGTCGGTAGAGGCCGCCGGCGATGCCTTCCTGCGCCGTGCCATCGAGGTCAAGAACGTCTGGGTGCCCTACGGCGATTGAACGGTCGCCCTGCGCGCTGCGTCGGACGAGAAGCGTTCGGGCTTGACGGGCCAAAAGATGTTCTTTACCGAGAAAAAACATTTGGCCTGCAGGCGAACATCGGGATAGGCGGGATGTTTAGCGTCCGTCTGGCACATTGCGCCTTGGCCTTGAGCCGGTAAACCGGGCGATCGCAGACAGGCGAGGAGAAAAGCATGGCGGATCTGGCAGGCAAGATCGTTGTCGTCACGGCGGCGGCACAAGGCATCGGCCGTGCGAGCGCGCTGGCTTTCGCCAGGGCGGGCGCTGTCGTCCACGCCACCGACATCAACGAGGTGCTGCTCGCCGACTTAGGCAAGACGGCTGGCATCAAGGCCCGCAAGCTCGACGTGCTGAACGACGAGGCCGTGACGTCGGCCTTCGCCGAGATCGGGGCCGTCGATGTGCTGTTCAACTGCGCCGGCTTCGTTCATTCGGGCTCGATCCTCGAGATGAAGGACGCCGATCTCGACTTTGCTTTGGATCTCAACGTTCGCTCGATGATCCGCACCATACGCGCCGTGCTGCCCGGCATGCTCGAGCGCGGCGACGGCTCGATCATCAACATGGCGTCGCTGGCGGGCTCGACCAAGGGCGTGCCCAACCGCTTCGTCTACGGGCTGACCAAGGCGGCCGTCATCGGCCTGACCAAATCGGTCGCCGCCGATTATGTCGGCAAGGGCATACGCTGTAACGCCATCTGCCCGGGCACGGTCGAAAGCCCGTCGCTGGAGGACCGCATGCATGCGCAGGGCGACTACGAGGCAGCCCGCGCTGCCTTCATCGCCCGCCAGCCGATGGGCCGCCTCGGCACGCCCGAGGAAATCGCCGATCTCGCCGTCTATCTGGCCGGCGCCACCTATACGTCGGGGCAGGCTTATAATATCGACGGTGGCTGGTCGATTTAAGCTCACCTCAATCAAGGAGAGAATTCTATGAAACTGCTGCGCTATGGCGAGGCGGGGAGCGAACGCCCCGGCCTGCTCGATGCGGATGGGACGATCCGCGACCTCTCCGCCCATGTCACCGACATTGCCGGCAAGGCGCTCGACCCGGCATCGCTTGAGACATTGTCGAAGCTCGATCCGAAATCGCTGCCGGCGGTTTCCGGCAAGCCGCGCATCGGCGCCTGCGTCGCCGGCACCGGCAAGTTCATCTGCATCGGCCTGAACTATTCCGACCATGCCGCCGAGACCGGCGCCACAGTGCCGCCGGAGCCGATCATCTTCATGAAGGCGAGCTCGGCCATCGTCGGGCCTGATGACGACGTGCTGATCCCTCGCGGCTCTGTGAAGACCGATTGGGAGGTCGAGCTCGGCGTGGTTATCGGCAAGACCGCGAAATATGTCACCGAGGCCGAGGCGCTGGATTATGTCGCCGGCTATTGCGTCGCACACGACGTGTCCGAACGGGCCTTCCAGGCCGAACGGCAGGGCCAGTGGACCAAGGGCAAAAGCTGCGACACATTCGGGCCGATCGGCCCGTGGCTGGTCACCAAGGACGAGGTGAAAGACCCGCAGAACATCCCGATGTGGCTGAAGGTCAACGGCAAGACGATGCAGAACGGCTCGACCAAGACCATGGTCTATGGCGTCGCCTACCTGGTTTCCTATCTCAGCCAGTTCATGTCGCTGCATCCGGGCGACATCATCTCGACCGGCACGCCGCCCGGCGTCGGCCTGGGGATGAAGCCGCCAGTGTTCCTGAAGCCCGGCGACATCGTCGAGCTCGGCATCGAAGGGCTGGGCATGCAGAAGCAGACGTTCAAGGCGGACTTATAGGGGCTCTTCCTTCTCCCCTTGTGGGAGAAGGTGGATCGGCGCGTAGCGCCGAGACGGATGAGGGGTGCTGGAAGAAACGCGGCGAGAAAACATGGAAGGATTTTAGTCGCCTCCGCCTTCAGCGTAGCGATCCTTCCAACACCCCTCATCCGACCGAGCTGAGCCTGTCC
>NZ_RZSU01000020.1:0-83435 GCF_003997585.1 Mesorhizobium sp. M5C.F.Cr.IN.023.01.1.1
TTTCGATGATCAGCCTGGTGTGCAGGTCGGTCAGCGTGCCTTCCAGCCCGTAGCCGACCTCGATCCGCATCTTGCGGTCGTTATTGGCGACCAGCAAAAGCACGCCATTGTCCTCGCCGGCCTGGCCGAGCTTCGAGGCGCGGAACAGCCGGTTGGCGTAGGGTTCGATCTCCTCGCCGTCGAGGCTAGGAACCGTCGCGACGACGATCTGGTCAGAGCTCTTCGCTTCGAAATCGGCGAGCTTCCGGGTCAGCGCCGCCTCGGTCGCGGCATCGATGATACCGGCATTGTCGACAACCCGCCCAGTCAGAACAGGCAGTTCGGCGGCGAGAGCGGTGAAGCCGACCAGCAGCACCGCCATGGCCGCCAAAGCAGCGCCGACCGTCGCGGCGAAACGGCCGGAAGCTGGGGGACAGATGGCGCGTCTTGTCATGTCGTCACCAGCTTCCCGATGAGCCGCCGCCGCCGGACGAGCCACCGCCGCCGGAAAAGCCGCCACCGCCTGAACCCGACGACCATCCTCCGCCAGAACTTCCCGACCAGCCACCGGAAGACCGCCGGTTCGGCTCGAAGGTCATGCCCAGCCAGCGATAGCGGCCAGGACCGAGTTTCCGGCCGAAGATCGGTGGCAGGATGGAGGCGGCGATGCTGCCGAAGAAGATGATCGCCCAGATGCTTATGAAGATCGCAAAGAACAGATCGTCGCTGTTGAATGGCGGCTGCTGGTTGCGTTCGCCGCGCGCTTCCAGCTCTTCCGGATTGCCTTCCAGCACCATGACCATGTCGTCGACGGCCTTGGCTATGCCGCCGGAGAAGTCGCCGGCGCGAAAGGCCGGCACCATGTCGTTTTCGATGATCAGCCTGGTGTGCAGGTCGGTCAGCGTGCCTTCCAGCCCGTAGCCGACCTCGATCCGCATCTTGCGGTCGTTATTGGCGACCAGCAAAAGCACGCCATTGTCCTCGCCGGCCTGGCCAAGCTTCCAGGCGCGAAACAGACGATTGGCGTAGGGCTCGATCTCCTCGCCGTCGAGGCTAGGAACCGTCGCGACGACGATCTGGTCCGAGCTCTTGGCTTCGAAATCGGCGAGCTTCCGGGTCAGCGCCGCCTCGGTCGCGGCATCGATGATACCGGCATTGTCGACAACCCGCCCGGTCAGAACAGGTAATTCGGCGGCGAGAGCGGTGAGCGGGAGAAAGAGGCTAAGGCAAAGAAGGGCTAGAACAACCGGCAGGAATGCAAGGCTGGCGTTCCTTCCCACCCTCCTTTGTCCTGCCGGACATCTCCCCCGCAAGGCGGGAGATCGACTATCGCATTGGCTTTCGCCAATTTTGAATGTTCCAGGAGTGGACGGAACGCAGAAGCTGCCAATCTCCCCCCTTGCGGGGGAGATGTCCGGCAGGACAGAGGGGGGTGGGACGGAGTACAAGGCCAACGGGGATCAGGCCCGCTAATCGCTGGTCACCCGCCCTGCTGCGTGCCGAAATCGACCTTCGGCGTCTGCATCTTGTCTTCCTCGATGGTGAAGTTGGCGAACGGCTGATTGCCGCGGAACCAGAGGGTCGCCCAAATCACCGATGGGAAGGTCTTCAGCGTCAGATTGTACTCCTGCACCGCCTGGATATAGTCACGGCGGGCGACCGCGATGCGGTTCTCGGTGCCTTCAAGCTGCGCCTGCAGTGCCAGAAAATTCTGGTTGGCCTTGAGGTCGGGATAATTCTCCACCACTGCCAGCAACCGCGACAGCGCGCTGGTCAGGCCGGCTTGACTGTCCTGGAATCTCTTGACGGCTTCCGGATCGCTCAGCGTTTCGGGCGTCACCGTCACTTGCGTCGCCTTGGCGCGCGCCTCGACCACGGCCTCGAGCGTATCCTTCTCGTGCGCGGCATAGCCCTTGACCGTCTCGACCAGGTTGGGAATGAGATCGGCGCGGCGCTGGTACTGGTTCAGCACCTGGCTCCATGCGGCCTTAGCGCTTTCCTCCGCCGTCGGAATGGTGTTGTAGCCACAGCCGGCAAGCAGTGGCAGCACGATCGCCATCATCAGCAAGGCAGGCAGATTGCGGAAGAAGAAAGGGGAGGAAAGACGCTGAGCAAGCATGGAAAGATCCCTCAATATGACTGGCAGCCGAAGCAGTACCACAATCCGCGTGCAAGAACATGACCTCCGCCTGGGAGCCTTGCTGGTTCTTTATCATTCACTGCCAGGCCCTGTAATTGGCCGGGCGAACAGGTTAAAGTCGCCGCGAAAACAGGGCATTGCCATGGCGGAACGCCAGGACAGCGACGACGAATCGCGCCGCATTATCGAGCGCGTGGCACGTGAAACCGACCCGGGCGGCACCTCGTTCATGGCGCGGACCGCCAAGGGCGCGCGCGATCACGTCACTGCTGCAGACGCCGACCAGTCGGACCCGATCGAATATTGGGGCACGCGCATTGGCCGGGCACTAGGGCTCATTGTCGGCATTGGCCTGTTGATCTGGCTCGTGCTTTTCCTCAGCCAAAGTTAGGAACCTCGTGAGCACCGAAGAACACGACGCGCCGCGCGCGGTCATCGTCATTTCCAGCCATGTCGCGCGCGGCTCGGTCGGCAACCGCGCCGCGGTCTTTGCGCTGGAGACGCTCGGCTTTCCGGTGTGGGCGGTGCCGACCGTCATACTGCCCTGGCATCCGGGCCATGGACGGGCGACGCGCATCGTGCCGCCGCTCGATCAATTCAAGGCGCTGATGGCTGATCTCGAGCGCGCGCCATGGCTGGGCGAGGTCGGCGCGGTGCTGTCTGGCTACCTCGGCGAAGGCGGCCAGGCCGACGCCGTCGCCTCGGTGGTCGGCGCGGTCAAGGCGAAGACGCCGGACGCCGTCTATATCTGCGACCCGGTGATGGGCGATTCGGGCGGGCTCTATGTGCCGGAGACCACCGCCATTGCCATGCGCGACCGGCTGATGCCGATCGCCGACATCGCCACGCCAAACCGCTACGAGCTGGAATGGATGGCGGGAGCGCCGCTGCCCGATCTCAAGGCGGTGATGGCGGCCGCCCTTGATGCCGGGCCGTCGACCATGCTGGTCACTTCGGCGCCGGCGATGATGGCCGGCGGCACCGGCAATCTGCTGCTCAACGGCAACCAGGCGCTGCTCGCCGAACATCGCCTCATCGAAAAGCCGCCCAATGGGCTCGGCGACCTGACGGCGGCCGTCTATCTGGCACGCATCCTGTCCGGCCAGCCGGCGGTCAAGGCACTGCAGTCGACCACGGCGGCGGTCTACGAGATCCTGGCGCGCACCGCCAAGCGCGGCGGCGACGAATTGCAGCTCGAAACCGACGCCCAGAGCCTGTCGCACCCGATGGCGATGGTGCAGCTTCGCCATCTCCTGCATCCGGGGCGGGACAAAAGAGCGTGACTTTCGTCGGCGTCGACGGCTGCAAGGCCGGCTGGATCGCCGTTCGCCGCGATCCGGGCGCAGCACCTTCGGCAGCCGTTTTACCCAGCTTCGCAGCACTGCTCGACGCATTGCCGGCCGATGCGACAGTCGCCGTCGACATGCCGATCGGCCTGCCCGATCTTTCGCAAAAGGGCGGCCGTGGGCCGGAGGCACTGGTGCGGCCGCTGCTTGGTAACAGGCAATCCAGCGTCTTCGCCATCCCCTCGCGTGCGGCGCTTTATGCGCAAACAGATGGCTTCACCACGATCGAGGCCTGGTATGCCGCGCATCGCCAGGCAAGCGAAGTGGCGAAGGCGACCTCCGATCCGCCGCGTGGCGTCTCGATCCAGGCCTTCGGCATTTTTGCCAAGATCCGCGAGATCGATGCCGTGCTGATCGCGCGTCCCGAACTGCGCAGCCGCGTCTTCGAATCGCATCCGGAAGTCGCCTTCTGCCGCCTGAACGGCGATCAGGCAATGCGCCTGCCGAAGAAGATCAAGGGCGCCGTCAACCCGGCCGGCATGGCGGAGCGCAAGGCGCTGCTTTGCCGGCACGGTTATATCAGGGGCTTTCTCGTCCGGACGCCGCCGCGAGGCGCTGCTGCCGACGACTTTCTCGACGCAGCGGTGATGATGCTGATTGCCGGCCGTATCGCCAGCGGCGAGGCAAAGCCGTTTCCGGATCCGCCGCTCGCCGACCGTTTTGGCATCCCTGTGGCGATCTGGGCGTGAGGGGCTGGAACGCGGTCGTTGACGCGTGTCGCCGGATGCGGGAGGAGTTACCATTTGAATTCAGACTGGTAATCTTCCCTTGATCGACGTGAAGAGCCTCATTCCTCGCAACAAGCATGACCTCGACGCGGTCCGCGCCATTGAAGAGGCCGGTTACCCTGCGATCGCGCCCATCCTCGACGAGTTGATGGAATGGACGGCGGACGGCAATTGGCCTGTTGCCCGACCTCTGGCCGCTTTCCTCTCGACGATAGGAGGGCCAATCATCGATCCGATCCTCCGCGTTCTTCGAGGAAATGATCCCACCTTCAAGTATTTCTGTATTGTTACGATCGTTCAGACTTTGCCGGTCGATATATTGAAGGCCCTGGAGGGCGACTTGCGGAGACTGGCGGACAATCCAAACCGAGTGGACAAGGCGGAGGGAGTAGACGAGGAAGCCGAAAAAGCGCTCCTGCGCTTGCGGCACTGATACTACGCGTTGCAAAAATCCCAGCAAAACCCAGCACCTTGCATGGCGATCATCGCAATTCGGCATTGCTCGCGACCGGCTTTTGCCGCTAGAGCCTTCCTGACTTAAAAGAGCTGCCGCCTAACCCGGAAAGGCTCCAGACGCCGCCCATGCCTCATCTCCCTGACCATCTGCTCACCGGCTATCGCAATTTCATGAGCGGCCGCTATCTCGCCGAAAGCGGACGCTATCGCTCGCTCGCTCGCGAGGGCCAGTCCCCCGAAACGATGATCGTTGCCTGCTGCGACTCCCGCGCGGCTCCCGAGGCGATCTTCGACGCTGGCCCTGGCGAACTCTTCGTGCTGCGCAATGTCGGCAATCTGGTGCCGCCCTATGCGCCCGACGACCAGTTCCACTCGACTTCGGCGGCGCTCGAATTCGCCGTGCAGAGCCTTAAGGTCAAGAATATCGTGGTGATGGGCCATGGCCGCTGCGGCGGCATCCGCGCGGCACTCGACCCCACGGCCGCGCCCTTGTCGCCCGGCGACTTCATCGGCAAGTGGATGAGCCTGATTGCGCCGGCGGCCGAGACCGTGTCTTCCAGCACTTTCATGACGGCGGCGGAGCGCCAGACCGCATTGGAACGCATTTCGATCCGTTATTCGATCGCTAATCTCAGGACCTTCCCCTGCGTCTCGATCCTGGAAGGCAAGGGACGGCTGTCGCTGCATGGCGCCTGGTTCGACATCTCGACCGGCGAGCTCTGGGTGATGAACAAGGACACCGGTGACTTCGAGCGGCCGGAGATCACATAGGAGGGTTGCATGGGATGCCGTTCTATCGCTTCGGCCGCAGCGGCGCTGCTGCTTTCAATCGTATCCGCCCGCGCCGACGACGGCGCGCTCATCGGCCGCTGGTATGCGGCGCTGCTGGTCGCCGATCGCACGGAATTGTCGGATCTGCTTGCCGACGACGTCCGGATAAAACTCGACGATCTCGGCGTCGTCCAGACCAAACAGGAATTCATCGCCTCGATCGACGACTGGCAAGGCGCTGTCGCCGGGGCTGAAATCCGGCATCGGATCGAGAAGACCGAAGGTGGCGTCACCACAGTGATCGCCTGCTATGATTTCCCCAACAACGACGCGCTGATGCAGGAAACCTTCGCGATCGCCGACAACCGCATCACCGCCAGTTCGCAGGCGGCGATCGCGGAAAACTGCGACGCCTATTGAGCGGTTACCGATATTGCGTACGGCAAGCCAGCGCCTTACATCGGCGATGATCCCGCCCTGCCTCTACACTCAGCGAAAGCCCCTCACTTAACGAAAGATTGCCCATGCCGTCCGCCGTCGACCTCGCCGCCCATCCGCTGACCACCTGGCAAGGGCCGCTCGGCCTGCCCGATTTCACCCGCATCGGCGACGGCGATTTTTCCGGGGTTTTCGATGCGGCATTGACGGCGCATGAGGCTGAGATCGAGGCGATAGCAGGCAATACCGAGACGCCGACCATCGAGAATACGCTAGCGGCGCTGGAGCTTGGCGGCGAGGCGCTCGACCACGTCTCGTCGATCTTCTGGTGCCGGGCCGGCGCCCACACCAACGAAGCGATCCAGGCGCTGGAGCGCGACATCTCGCCAAAAATGTCGCGGCATTTCTCGGCCATCTCGATGAACGAGAGGCTGTTTGCCCGCATCGACGATCTCTACCAGCGCCGCGACGCCCTGAAGCTCGATGCCGAAACGCTGCGGGTGCTGGAAAAGACCTGGAAAAATTTCGTCCGCTCCGGCGCCAAACTCGACGCCGAGGGCAAGAAGCGGCTGGCGACGATCAATGAGGAACTGTCGTCGCTCGGCACGACGTTCGGCCAGAACCTGCTTGCCGACGAGCGCGACTGGGCGCTGTTCCTCGACGAGGCCGACCTTGCCGGTCTGCCGGAATTCCTGAAAAGCGCGATGGCGGAGGCTGCCGAGATACGCGGCCAGAAAGGCCGCTATGCCGTCACCCTGTCGCGTTCGATTTATGAGCCGTTCTCGACCTTCTCCGAACGCCGCGACCTGCGCGAAATAGCCTTCCGCGCCTTCACCATGCGCGGCCAGAATGGCGGCGCCAGCGACAACACCGGCGTGGTGCGCGACATGCTGAAGCTTCGCGCCGAAAAAGCGAAGCTGCTCGGCTATGCTTCCTACGCCGCGCTGAAGCTCGACGACACCATGGCAAAGACGCCGGAGGCGGTGCATACGCTGCTCGACCCGGTCTGGGAAAAGGCTTTGGAAAAGGCCGCAAGCGACCAGGCCGAGTTGCAGCGGCTGGCGGCCGAGGCCGGCAGCAACGAAAAATTCGCTGCCTGGGACTGGCGCTTTTATCAGGAGAAGCTGCGCGCCGAGAAATTCGCCTTCGACGAGGCCGAGCTGAAGCCCTATCTGCAGCTCGACCGCATCATCGACGCCTGCTTCGACGTGGCGACACGATTGTTCGGCATCACCTTCGAGGAGAAGAAAGGCATCGCGACCTGGCATCCGGACGCACGCGTGTTCGTCGTCAGGAATGCCGACGGCAGCGAGCTTGGTCTGTTCCTGGCCGACTATTTCGCGCGGCCCTCCAAACGCTCCGGCGCCTGGATGAGCGCGCTGAAATCCGGCTATAAGCTTGGCCAAGGCTCGAAGCCGGTCATCTACAACATCATGAATTTCGCCAAGCCGCCGGAGGGCGAGGCAGCACTTTTGTCGGTCGACGAGGCAAAGACCCTGTTCCACGAATTCGGTCATGCGCTGCACGGCATGCTGACCGACGTCACCTGGCCGTCGGTCGCGGGGACCTCGGTCAGCCGCGATTTCGTCGAATTGCCCTCGCAACTCTACGAGCACTGGCTGACCGTGCCGGCGGTACTGGAAAAGCATGCGCTGCATGTGAAG
Source organism: Mesorhizobium sp. M5C.F.Cr.IN.023.01.1.1 (assembly GCF_003997585.1). NCBI lineage: Bacteria > Pseudomonadati > Pseudomonadota > Alphaproteobacteria > Hyphomicrobiales > Phyllobacteriaceae > Mesorhizobium > Mesorhizobium sp. M5C.F.Cr.IN.023.01.1.1. Next base: position 7,523 of record NZ_RZSU01000020.1, read on the forward strand.
ACCGGCAGGCCGATGCCGAAGGCGCTGGTCGACAAGATGCTGGCGGCGCGCACCTTCGGCGCCGGCTTCGCCACGGTCGAGTTCACCGCCTCGGCGCTGGTCGACATGGCCTACCATGCGCGGCCGGATGCACCGGAGGAGCCGCTTCGTTTCGAAGCCGAAACGCTCGAAAAGCTCGATATGCCCGACACCATCGCCATGCGCCATCGCACCCCGCAATTCGGCCACATATTTTCCGGCGACGGCTATTCGGCCGGCTATTATTCCTACATGTGGTCGGAGGTGCTCGACGCCGACGCCTTCGCCGCCTTCGAGGAGACCGGCGACCCGTTCAATCCGGCGCTGGCCGAGCGGCTCAGGAAGAACATCTATGCCGCCGGCGGTTCGAAGGACCCGGAAGAGCTCTACACCGCCTTCCGCGGCAAGATGCCGTCGCCCGAGGCGATGATGGCCAAGCGCGGGCTGGTCTGAGCGCGACCAAGGCGCAAGACCTCCTAGTTGTTGGCGGGACAGAGGGGGTGGGAAGCAATGAGACGCTGTGAAGCGAACCCGCCTCAAGCGGTGCTGAGCGCCTCGATGCTTTTCACCAGCACGGCCGGATCGCCGAGGACGCGCAGCGTCTTCAGCCGGGCCGTCCCGCCGGCGACGACCGAGACGGCCGATCGCGGCACTCCCAGCGCCTTGGCGACCAGCCGTTCGAGCGCTTGATTGGCGGCGCCGTTTTCCGGCAGGGCGCGGACGCGAGCCTTCAGGTGGCTTCGCCCGTCCGCCGAGATCTCGATGCCTTCGAGCCGGTCGATCGCCGCTTTCGGCGTCAGCCTAACGAACAGGTCGACGCCGTCGTCGCGCAGGCGAAACGGCGCAGTCATCGAACGACCAGCTCAGACGACCAGCGGCGCCACCGTGGTGAGCAGGAACTGCCGGAGGAAGAACAGGATCAGAAGCAGGATGATCGGCGAAATGTCGATGCCGCCGAGATCGGGCAAGTAGCGGCGGATCGGCCGCAGCGCCGGCTCGGTCAGCCGGAAGAGCATGTTGCTGACGCTATCGACGAACTGGTTGCGCGAGTTGACGACGTTGAAGGCGTAGAGCCAGGAGAAAATCGCCGAAGCGATGATGATCCACCAATAAATGTCAAGCGCCAGGACAATGGTCTGAATGAGGGCTATCATGCCGGTCTCCAATTGTTGCCGACATGTAGCCATTGCAGGCGAAAGCGGCAAGAGCCAGCTTCCGCGGCACGCCAGGCCGGTGGCTGGTCGTCCGGCTTTTGGGCAAAACGCCGTCTTGACAGGAAACCGCCGCGCCCGATAAATGCGCCCATCCGCTGGACGGGGCTGTAGCTCAGCTGGGAGAGCGCGTCGTTCGCAATGACGAGGTCAGGAGTTCGATCCTCCTCAGCTCCACCAGCGGGATATCATAAATATCTGATTTCGCTGCCAGTGAACGGTTTTTCCGTTGCTGGGCTGTGGTTACGCTCAGCCGGTCGTCCCTTTGTCCGGCACGGCGGCAGCTGCATATGGGCGGATGACGAAGGTCCGCCGCCGCGCGGACGGCCTACGACGCCCAGAATCGCGTCATACGCGGTTCCTGTCTCGATCACAAAAAAGATCGGCGACCTGGTGGCGAGGCTGATTGATCCCGCTGCTATCAGGAACTTGGCAGGCAGTCGGTCCGGCTCTACGGCTCGGATGCGAAACATCGGCGACGCTGACGCGTTTAGCGGCAGGGCGGAGGCACCAGGCAAAGTGAAGGAGGCTGGAATGCCAGAAGCGAATGGCCGTTACGCGCTGGGCTTCACCACGCTCGAACACGAGGTCGACCAGCTGCCATTGCAGGTGGAGGGCGAATTGCCTGCATGGTTGACCGGCAGCCTGATCCGGACCGGGCCTGCGAAATTCGAGGTGGGCCGGCAAGCCTATACGCATTGGTTCGACGGGCTCGCCATGCTCCACGCCTTCGACTTCAGCGATGGCGCGGTCCGCTATTCCAACCGCTTCATCCGCTCGCAATCCTATTGCGAGGCGATGGAGAAGGGCCGCATCGCACGCGGCGAATTCATGACCGATCCGTGCCGCACGATCTTCGGCCGCGTCATGGCGATCTTCAATCCGAAGCTGACCGACAATGCGAATGTCAATGTGTCGGTGTTGGCCGGCGAGATCGTGGCGCTGACCGAGACGCCGATGCCGATCCGCTTCGATCCGCACACGCTCAAAACGCACGGACGGCTCCAATTCAGTCGTGCGATCAACGGGCAGATCTCGACTGCGCACCCGCACGGCGACGGCGAGCGCGGCTACTCCTACGTCATCAAGATGGGACGCCGCAGCACGTATCGCCTGTTCGTCGACGAAAGCGGCATGCAGCGTGTCCTGGCCGAATTGCCCGTTGATCGGCCGAGCTACATGCATTCCTTCGGGATGTCGGAACGCTATTTGGTGCTGACGGAGTTTCCGCTTCGGGTGAACCCGCTCAAGCTCGCCCTGTTCGGCAAGCCCTTCATCACGAACTATCGCTGGCAGCCGGAGTTCGGCACATTGTTCACCGTGATCGATAAGTCGACCGGCGCTGTCGCCGCCCGTGCCAGGGCGGCGCCGTGCTTCTGCTTTCACCACGTCAATGCGTTCGAGGCGGACGGTGCGCTGCTGGTGGACCTCCTCGCCTATCCCGATGCGAAGATCATCGATGAGCTACGCCTCGACCGGCTGCGCGCCGAAGCGCAGGTCAACCCGATCTCGACCTTGACGCGGTACCGCATTCCGCTCGACGGTAATCCTTCTGCGGCTGTCGAGATCGAGCCGGAACCGCTCTGCGACACGCGCATCGAGTTGCCGCGCATCGACTATTCCCGCCGCGCTGGCAGACCGTATCGTTGCGTATGGGGAACCGGGCAAAGTGAACCGGACAGTTTCCTCGACACCATAGCCAAGATCGAGCTTTCAGCCACCGCGCCGGCAGACGTGACGACCTGGGCCGAACCGGGCTGCTATGCCGGCGAGCCTGTTTATGTGGCGCGGCCGGCCGGCGCGGAGGAAGACGATGGCGTCCTGTTGTCCGTCGTTCTTAATGTCGGCGCCAGCACGTCATTCCTGCTCATGCTCGACGCCGCGACGCTCGCCGAACGCGCCCGGGCCTCCGTCCCGCATCACATCCCCTTTGGCTTTCACGGCAACTATTTTGCACCCCTCGATCGATCCGTGCGCTGACCGATGCCAAGTGCCGGCCACTGCACAGAACTCCTTCACCGGTGGAATCGCTGCTGCATCCGGTGTGGCCGTAGATTCGCCTGTCCTTATTGACCGTCCTGGGATTTGCATGCTCGGCTCGGAATTCGAGGCAACGGCCGCCGCGACGAACTTCACGCCATGGTGCCGTTGACGACATCGGGCACCTAGGCCGCGCGCGGCGCGGCGCGTCATCACAATGAAGGGCGACATTCGCGGGCGTCTACGGGATCATCCTGTCCGGGGGGTAAATAGGGAACTCCGCGGATGGCGGCAGTGGGTCTTTACAGATGCCCGTGGAATCCACCTTGGGCCTGCGTGCTGGAAGGGGCGAAAGGCAGCTACGTCGCAGAGGACCTTTACCGCGAAGGTGGCTATCAGCCGGACTGTGACATGCGCCGTCCCGCTAGGTAGCGGCGATCTTGAGGAGCCTCTCGTCATGAAGATTTCGTCCAGATTTCGTTCAGTCGCGGTTGCCGTCATCGCCGCCGCGGGAGTCGGGATTGCCAGCGCCGCGGAGCTCAAGGAGGGTGTGCAAACGCCGCCCGGCGAGCATGAAGTGGCATTACGCCGCGAATTGGCCGCAGCCCGAGCGGAGCTAGAAGCTATGCAACGCGCGTCACGTGACGCAAGCGCCCAGGCACACGCGTTGGCCACCACGGTGGCTAAGCAGGCACAAACCCTGAAAGAGCAGCAGCAAATAGACGAAGCGCTGGAGACGGCGCAGCGCGTTATCGAAAACTTTAGGGCCGAAGCCAATCTCTGGGACCGCGAGCAGGCAGCCGGAGCGCACCCCTCCATGGAAGCCTCTCAGGTTGCTGCGAAGCGAGCGCTTGATGAGGAGAGGCGCAAGGTTGAACTCTTGGAACAAGAACTCACCACGGCTCGCCAAACTATCGACGCTCTTAAGACAGACGCAAACCTCGCCGCGGTCGAGAAGACCAACGCCATAAAGGACCGATCGGTGGCCGAGACCGCTCTAAAGCAAGCTGGAGAAGCACTCGAACTGGAACGCGAACGAGCAGATTCAGCTGTACGCGACCTCGATATCGTTCGCCAGGAACGCGACGCTTCAAGGCAGGTCTCGGCAGAGTTGAGTGCGGCGCTGGAACACGAGCGTGAAAGGGCTATCGGACTTGCCCGCAGCCTCAGTGCCGCGCGTAATGCAATTGACCTCGTGAAGGATAAACGTCGCACTGCGGCTGTGGAGCGCGCGCCGAAAGCCCGTAACCCCGCGAGTGGACTTGGGAATACATTATCGCGTTCGGACGGCCAACCAGCCGGTAAACCGCGCTTGCAGGAAAAACGGAAACTGAAGGTCCAAAAGTCGCCGCAACCTGTTCTGCCGGCAACCATCGCTCTTCCCGCCGCATTGCTCCCAACGCGACCACCGAAAAAGCTCAACCTGCGCCAGTAGAAAGATCAGGGAGCGTACGCCGCAGAGGAATATGATGATGAAAAAGTACATCGCGGCCGCGTTGACGATCGGAATCGCAATCGGGCCTGCCTCGGCTCAAGACACAGGCATCGGCGGTAAGGCCGGCGGTCTCGGAGTCGGCGCTGGAGTGAGCGCCGGTTCGCAAGGCGCATCTGTGGGGGCGGGTGCGAGCGTCGGCGGTGTAGGAGTCGGTGCTGGAGTGAGCGCCGGTTCGCAAGGCGCATCTGTGGGGGCGGGCGCAAGCGTCGGCGGTCCCGGGATCGGTGCTGGCGTGAGCGCCGGTTCGCAAGGCGCGTCTGTGGGGGCGGGCACGAGCGTCGGCAGTGGAGCAAACGTTGGAGCCTCGGTCGGCGCAGGTAGCGGCACTCCCGGTATTCCGGCCGCAGCCACCACAGCCCCTGCCAAGACCGCCAGGCAATCGATTGTCCTGCCACCCGTCCTCATGCCTTCTAGACCTGGTGAGGGTGACTCCACCAAGGCTCTTGGACCGCTGAAAGCGAAACCCGGTACGCCGGCTGCGGTCGTGCAAGCCTGCCGCGCGGCGATCATGTCCGCCGCGACGCCGCTTGGCGCCGTCAGTGTCCACGCGGCAAGCGCAGGTGCCTTGCGTCAACGTCAAGGCGCCCTCACCGCGCCGATCGAGGTGCGAATAGACTACGCAAGACAAGGCGGCATCGAAGTTCGGCGGGCGCGAGTCGGCTGTCGCCTCGATGCGGCTGGCAGGGTCACCGCAGTGATATAGCGCCAAGCCTGTCAGGCACTTTTCGGAATCCGAAGACAATGCGCCGGCAACCAGCGCAATCTGGTCGTCGAGGTGCATGGCCAGCCGGTGCACGGCGCCGATAAAGGCGTTGCGGCTGCCACGCACCCATGCCGACCCCGCAAGCATTCACGCATGGATCCGTCAGTAATTGCGTAAGACCATGATTTGAAAACTCCCTGGAAGATTGACTATCGGGAATTGGCGTTCCCTAATCTGGAGAAAATGGAAAACTTTGTTCCGGGAGGAGGAATGGAGCTTCGGCTGGACGGCAAGGTGGTGCTGGTCACCGGCGCGACACAAGGCATTGGCCGGGCGATCGCCGAGACGCTCGCCCGTTCTGGCGCCGGCGGCTTGCTGGTCACCGGACGCGAGCCCGCGCGTGGCAACGAGGTCGCCGCATCGCTTTCGGAGATAGGTACGCCGACCACTTTTGTCGCCGCCGATCTGGCTGATACCACGGCGCCGGCGCGGCTGGTGGACGAATGTATCAGCCGCTTCGGAGGCATCGACGCGCTGGTCAACGCCGCCGGCCTGACCAATCGCGCCTCGTTTCTCGATGCCGACCTCGACGATTGGGCGGCGCTGTTTGCCGTCAACGCGCGGGCGCCCTTTTTCCTGATGCAGTCAGCCATCACGCAGATGCGCAAGCAGGGTCAAGGCGGCGCCATCGTCAACATCCTGTCGATCAACGCGCATTGCGGCTCGCCCGAACTCGCCGTCTATTCCGCCACCAAGGGCGCGCTCGCTACACTGACCCGCAACGCCGCCAACGCGCATCGTTTCGACCGCATCCGCGTCAACGGCATCAATGTCGGCTGGACCGACACCCCGGCCGAACGCATCATGCAGGCTGAGACGCTCGGGCACGGCTCGGGCTGGATCGACGCGGCCAACGCGTCGCAGCCTTTCGGGCGCCTGCTGGCGGCCGACGAGGTGGCGAACCTCGCCGTCTTCCTGCTCTCCGACGCCTCCGGGCCGATGACCGGCGCCCTGATCGACCAGGAGCAATGGGTCGTAGGGGCGAACCGGTGAAGGCTGCTGTCGCACCTCTCGAAGCAATCGGCCCGGCACTGCTTAGCCGGCTTCCTTCCTCGGCTCCAAAAACCGTCTTACGACCGGACGGCGCTGGCCCCGGGCATCGCCCATATCGGCGTCGGCGCCTTCCACCGCTGCTTTGCCGGGTGGCGCGGCCTGGCGGGCTGGATCGCCGCCAACGATGATTTCCGCACGGCTGTCACAGCCAGTCACGACGGCTTGCTCTGCGACGATCCGATGGCTCAGACAGCTTTGCGCATTGTCGACCAGTCGCACGGTTGAAGCGGCCCGCACAATCGGCATAGTAGGTCGCCACGACCAGGGGAGGGCAACATGAAGCTCGGACTGCTCACCGCACCCTTTGCCGACACCCCGCTCGGCGAGGTCGCCGACTGGGCAAGTTCGGCCGGCTTCGAGGCGCTGGAGATCGCCTGCTGGCCGAAATCCTCAGGCGCCTCCCGGCGCTATGCCGGCACCAGCCATATCGACGCCGCCTCGACCTCGGCCTCGCAGGCCAAGGAAATCGCGGCCGCACTGGCGGAAAACAAGCTGTCGATCTCGGGCCTCGGCTTCTACCCCAATCCGCTGCATCCTGATGCCACCCACCGCAAGACCGTCATCGACCATCTGAAGAAGGTGATCGTGCTGGCGAGCCATATGGGCGTTCCGCTGGTCAACACCTTTTGCGGCGGCGACGCTGCAAAAACCATCGACGCCAACTGGCAAGAGGCGCTCACAGTCTGGCCCGATATCATCGCCCATGCGCGCGACAACGGCGTCAAGCTGGCATTCGAGAACTGCCCGATGATCTTCAGCTATGACGAGTGGCCGGGCGGGCACAACATCGCTTACTCGCCGTACATCTGGCGCCGCATCCTCGAGGCCTGGGGCGGCGATGTCGGCATGAACTTCGACCCGTCTCACCTGGTCTGGCAGATGATCGACCAGGCCCGCTTCATCAGGGAGTTCGGCCCGTACATGCTGCATGTCCATGCCAAGGACCTGATGATCGACCATGATGGACTTTACGAGCGCGGTATTCTGTCGGCCGGCATGGGCTGGCAGGTGCCGCGCATGCCGGGGCTTGGCGATGTCGACTGGAATGTGATCTTCTCCGGCCTCTACCGGGCCGGGTACGACGGGCCCATCATCATCGAGCACGAGGACCGGCGGTTTGAGGGGAGCGATGAAAGCGTCAAGCGCGGCTTTCTGCTGGCCCGCGACGTGCTGCGCCCCTTGGTGAAATGAGCCCCTTTTCGAACTGAAACGAGATCAATGTGGAGGAAGACTGAAATGAAAAAATATCTGGCAATGGTCCCGCTGCTTGCCGGCGCGGCGTTTCTGGCTTCGGTGGGCGTCTCGTCCGCTGAAGCCAAATACACGATCGGCGTTTCCAACACGGTGCAGGGCAATGGCTGGCGCGAGGAAATGATCTGCGCCATCAAGGCGCAGGCGCTGGCCTCCGGCGAGATCACCAAGCTGAACATCGCCCATCGCAACACCGACGCCGCCGGCCAGCTAGAGGACATCCGCAACCTGATCAGCGCCAAGGTCAACGCCATCGTCGTCAACCCGGCCGATCCGGCCGGCATCAAGTCGGCGCTCGAGGAAGCCACCAAGGCCGGCATCGTCGTCGTTGCCGTCGACCAGGCGGTCACCGAGCCCTCGGCCTACATCATCTCCAACAACCAGGAGCAGTACGCCTATCTCGGCGCCAAATGGCTGTTCCAGCAGATCGGCGGCAAGGGCGACGTGGTCTACATGCGCGGCGCCGCCGGCGCCTCGGCCGACAGCGACCGCGACAAAGGTTTTAAGAAGGCGCTTGCCGAATTCCCCGATGTGAAGGTCGTGCATGAGGTCTTCACCGGCTGGCAGCAGGATCAGGGCAAGCAGCAGATCCTCGATTTCATAGCCACCGGATCGCCGTTCAACGGCATCTGGACCTCGGGCATCGACAATGTGATCGTCGACGCGCTGGTCGAGTCGCAGACGCCGCTGGTGCCGGTGGTCGGCGCCGACAATGCCGGCTTCGTCGGCCAGCTGAACTCGGTCGAAGGCCTCGTTTGCGCGGCAGTGACCAACCCCGGCTCGATCGGCGGCGCCGGCGTGACGCTGGCTCTGCAGATCCTGAACGGCAAGAAGCCGGCGGAGCAGACCGTGCTGGTCGAGCCGCAGCTCTGGGAAAACGCCACGGAGGAGGGCAAGGCCAAGCTGAAGAGCGTAGCCGACCCTTCGCTGAGCCCGGAATGGCCGATCTCGATCTCCATTCCGGAGTGGACCACCTACACCAAGGACCAGATCATCGCCTGCAAGGGCCCGGGCGAGTAACGGGCTTTCGCTGCAGACCATGACCGTTTCCAACTTGTCCGGAGACGGTCAATTGCCGAGGTTGGCGCCGCCCCTCATCGCCCTGCCGGGCACTTCTCCCCGTATAGTGACGGGGAGAAGGGGGCCGGCCGCAACTCCGGCGCTCTTCCTGCGACGGTGAGTTGGCGAAACCGGCGATGACAACGCCCTCTCCCCGTCTCTGTACGGAGAGAGCATGCCAGCAGGCAGGTGAGGGACGGCGCCAGCGCGAAATGATTTGAGCCGGCATAAACCGAGAGCAAAGCGATTTGACTACAAACCCCCTCCTGGACGCCACCGGCGTCGTGAAAACCTACGGCGCCGTGGTGGCGCTGCGCAACGCGTCGCTGTCGGTCCTGCCGGGTGAGGTGCACGCCCTGATGGGCGCCAATGGCGCCGGCAAATCGACGCTCGTAAAAATCCTGACCGGCGCCATCCGCGCCGATACCGGGCATATCCTGATCCGCGGCGAAGCCCGCGACGTGCGCTCGCCCGCCGATGCGCGACGCGCCGGCCTGCTTCCCGTCTATCAGGAACCGTCGCTCATCCCCGATCTCGACGTCGCCTCCAACCTTCGGCTGACCGACACGCCGGTAGAGCCGTTCCGCGCTTGGGTGCGCGAACTTGGCATTCCCGACCTCGACATCCGCGACACTGCGCGCGACATTCCGCTTGCCGTGCTGCGCGTGCTCGATCTGGCGCGGGCGTTGGCGGTCGAGCCCGACGTTTTGCTGCTCGACGAGATGACCGCAGCACTGCCGGCAAACCTGGCCGAGAAGGTGCTTGAGGTGGTTCGCCGCCAGGGCGACAGCGGCCGTTCGGTGATCTTCATTTCCCACCGCTTTGTCGAGATATCGGCGCTTTGCGACCGCGCCACCGTGCTTCGCGACGGCGAGACCGTCGGCGTCGTCGACATCGAGCCGGGCGTCGAGGAGCGCATCGTCGAGATGATGCTCGGCGCCAGGATCGAGAAAACACGCGTGGCGGCGCGCCAGGCGAGCCAGGCCGCTTCGCCTGGGGATAGCCGCCCGCGCCTCGGCGTGGCGAACCTTCGTGTCGGCACCAAGCTCAACGACGTGTCGTTAGACCTGGCCAACGGCGAGGTCGCGGGCATCGTCGCGCTCGAGGGCCAAGGCCAGGACGAGCTCTTCGCCGCGTTGGCCGGCTCAATCCGCCCGTCCGGCGGCACGATCGAAGTGGACGGGAAGCCGGTGAAATTCGCGCATCCGGCCGATGCGATCCGCGCCGGCATCGCTTATGTGCCCGGCGACCGCACCGAAGCCCTGACCATGCAGCGCTCGGTGCGCGAAAACATCGCGCTCCCCTTCAGCTCCGCCTTGCGCAACTGGGGGCCGATCAACATGGCGCAGGAGCGCTCCAAGGTCGTCAATGCGATCGAGCGTCTACAGATCGACACACGCGCCCAGCGCGAGGTGCAGCGCCTGTCCGGCGGCAACCAGCAGAAGGTGACGATCGCCCGCTGGATCGCCGCTGAAGCACAGACCATCCTCTGCTTCGACCCGACGCGCGGCATCGATGTCGGCACCAAGCAGGAGATCTACAAGATGCTGCGCGAACTCGCCGACCAGGGCAAGTCGGTGCTGTTCTATACATCCGAGCTCGAGGAGGTGCAGCGTGTCTGCGATCGCGTCATCGTCATCTTTGGGGGGCGCGTCGTCGACGTCTTCCCCGTCGAACTCGCCGACGAGCCGGCACTGATGCGCGCCGCCTATGGCTTGCCGCGCGGCGCCAAGGAGGACGTCGGCATCCTTGCCGATATCCACTCAAGCCCGGTGGCGAAACCTTGACCCGCCTCGTCCGTCGCCAGGGCTGGGTCGCCGGCCTGCTTGTCCTCTTCGTGGTCCTGTTGGTGATCACCAGGCTCATCCAGCCGGGCTATGGCAGCGGCGATTTCGGCTCGCTGGTGCGCGCGGTGCTGCCTTACGCCTTTGCCGTCGCCGCCCAGACGATTGTCGTCATCGCCGGCGGCATCGATCTTTCCGTCGGCGCCATGATGGCGCTGACCAGCGTCACCGCTGCCTCGATGATGGATGGCGCCAGCGAGGAATACGCGCTTTTCGTCGTGCCGTTCGTGCTGGCCATGGGACTGGTGCTGGGCGCCGTCAACGGCATGCTGATCGTCGTCACCCGCGTGCCCGATATCGTCGTCACGCTGGCCACCCTCTTCGTTCTGCAGGGCGCGGCGCTGCTGGTCCTCGGCGCGCCCGGCGGCTCGGTGGCCGAATGGCTGCGGGCGACCATCGTCGGGACAGTCCCGATCCCGGGGCTGCCCGGGATTTCTGCCTGGATACCGAAAGCGCTGGTGCTTCTGGTCGTCTGCCTCTGCATCATCTGGATACCGCTCAAGCGCTCAAAACTCGGCCTTTCGATCTACGCCATCGGCAGCAGCGAGCTCGCGGCATTTCGCAGCGGCGTGCCTGTCGCGCGCACCAAGATCATCGCCTATGCTCTGTCGGGGCTTTTCGCTGCCATGGGCGGGCTGGCGCTGACCATGAGCACAGGCATCGGCGCCCCCATTCCCGGCCCTTATCTTCTTGCCAGCGTGGCGGCGGTCGTGCTCGGCGGCGTCGCATTGGGCGGCGGCAAGGGCGGGCTGCTCGGCCCGATCGTTGCGGTCTTCGTGCTGCGGCTGGTACGCACCGACCTGACGCTGCTGGCCATCGATCCCAACGTCACCGCAATTATCGAAGGCGCGATCATGGTCGCCGTCGTCATGTTCGGCGCCTTCATCACCATGCGGAGCCGCCCATCATGAGCACCAGTGCGACCATGAACCAGCCTACCCCCTTCGGCCGCCGCCTTAAGCGGTTCATGGCCGACCGGCCGCTGATTCCGCTGATCATCCTGCTCGTCCTCCTGGTGGTGATCCTGCAGATCCTGCGCCCCGGCATCGTCAACGAGCGATGGCTCGCCAACACGGTCAAATTTGCCATCCCGCTGGCCATTCTTGCCGGCTGCCAGACCATGACCATGCTCACCGGCGGCATCGATCTGTCGGTTGGAACCGTGGCGACGATGAGCGCCTTCATCATGGCAACGCAGGTCGTCAATCATGACCCAGCGGTGGCGATCCTCATCGCATTGGTGCCGGCGGTGCTCATCGGCCTGGTCAACGGCATCGGTGTCGGCGTCTTTCGCGTCCACCCGCTGATTATGACGCTCGGCACCAGCCTGATCGGCACCGGCTGCCTGCAGGTCTACCAGCGCACCGTGATCGCTTCGGGCGCCAAGATTCCGCCCTTCCTGGCCTGGCTGGGCACCGGCCTCACCTATGGCGTGCCCAATGCGCTGCTGCTGTTCGTGCCAATCGCCGTCCTCATCGTCTTCACCTTGAACCGCACCGGCTTCGGCCGTCTTCTTTACGCAGTCGGCGACAATGAAGGGGCAGCACGCTTGTCCGGCGTCCGCTACTGGCAGGTGATCACAGCGCTCTACGTCATCTCGAGCGTGCTCGCCGGCATTACCGGGCTGCTCTATATCGGCCTGATCAAGGCACCGTCGCTGTCGTTGGCGGAGCCGCTGGTGCTACCTTCGGTGGCTGCCGCCGTGATCGGCGGAACCTCGATCTTCGGCGGCCGCGGCGGCTACACCGGCACCATCATCGGGGCGCTGATCCTCACCGTTCTGACGACGCTGCTGACTATTCTGCAAATGCCGGAGGGGGCAAGGCGGATACTGTTTGGGCTGATCGTGCTGTTTGTCACGGCGGCTTATTTGCGGATAATTGAGGATCGGTAGCGGCGTTGAGACGTACGGCTGCTCTTGACCGAACGGGGGCGTCCTGCGGCACTGACCGAAAAGCGGCTTTGCGCCCATGTTGGTCGTTGAGGGCGCCTTTGCCACTAACCAAATGCAGACATCGCCGATGGCGAACCTGTAGGTCGAGGTTGCGCCGATATCGTTGAAAAAGTCGGCGTTGCTGCGGGTGTGAAGTCCTTTTTTCGGTCCTCTTGAGCAGAAGAGGATTCGGCGATGATGTCCGCGGCGGCGAAAGGTTTCAACTCAGGCAAGCACTCGGACGGCTGCCTCATCCGGACATTGCGCATCAGGGCTACTATATAACTGGGCAGTCAGAGCGCTCGGTGCATTATCAGTGCGTCCACGAATCCCAGAATGGGGTGCTCGAAACCTTGCGGAATCGTTCCAATGATTTCGAACCCAAGATGACGCCAGAGCTTGACTGCGCGTTCGTTGGAACTGACCACGCAGTTGAACTGCATGGCCCGGAAGCCTCGTTCTGTCGCGTACCTCAGAGAGTGCTGACACATCGCCGTTGCAACGCCTCGACCGATCGAGTTCTGCGCGGTGACATAGCCACAGTTGGCGACATGAGCACCGCCGCCTAGTTGATTGGCTTGTAGAAAATAAGTTCCCATCACCAGTTCATTCATCTCTGCGACGAACACCTCGTGATTCGGAGAAAACCAGTAGGACAGCGTCTTCGATCGGCTCCAGTCAGGCGGTAGTGCGTAGGTTTCGCCTGCCCGCAAGACGGGCTCGAGTATCTTCCAAATGGCGTCTGCGTCGGCAGGTGCGGCACCGCGAATGGTCAGCAAAGTCTTGTACCCAAAGTTTGCGCGAACGGGGTTGCGGCCCACGTTCAGTCCTACCGTGGTAAGCCGGCCGCCTCGTACCCGTCGATGAAGTGCTGTCGATCCGCCTCGTGCCGGAAAGGTTGCGTGCTTGCCCAATGCTGGATCGAGAAATCCGGGTTCAAGGCGAGGAATTCCCTTGCTTCCTCCTTGGCCTCTTCCATTTGCCCCAGCCGCGCCAGACCTGCAGCCAAGATGCGTTGAGACCCGAGCCGATGCGTCGCCTCATGCCGGAGTGTTTCGACGGCATCGGCGTAGTGGCCCGCCGCGTATTGGGCGAGCCCGAGAAGCCAGTAGTACCACCCTGGCGGATGTGGATTGAGGCGAGTGGCGTGGCGCAGATGTTCGATACCCTCGATAGCCTTTCCCTCGAATGCCTTCAGTTGCCCCAGGAACGCCCAGGCATCGGCATGATTGGGGTCGATCCGAAGGGCCGTGGTCAGTTCCGCCGCGCCTTCATCTGGTGCGGCCAGCGTCCCGGTCTCATCCGTTTCCATGAGGCGGCTGTAGCCAACGACATCTGCCGCGATTACGGCGGCGAGTCGACGCTGGATGCGTTCCTCGGTCAGCGCGATTGCTCTCGTCTGAAAGCAGTCCGGCAGTGTACCGACGCATCGTGAACGAGTCTATCAGGCCGGCCCCGCCTACCTCGAGGAAAATCAGGAAGAGTAATGAGCACTGGTCGCGGCTAATATCCGGTTTCTGGCAAAAGACCCCGGCTCACGAGGTCAGCAAGGGGTCAATTGGCGACCTCGGTCCCACTTGAATGTCTGGTATCGCTGTTCGAGCACCTAAAGCTGCCTGTCCGCCACCGGCCCCGGAGGGATCATTCGCTCATGGTTCTGGACACGGCTCTAGTGGGTACAGACCGTGGCAACCAGCAGCGTCGCGGCGTCGATGCCGAAGGTGCTTTTCAGGTCGGTGCCGAACAGCCGAAGCCAGGCGTCCTGGGCACGATAGGCGAGCGCTTCCCGCTCTCCCGGACAGGCGAAGCGCATCTCGGCGGCCGACTGCAGATGGTGAACCATCTCGTGTACCAGCACCGAGAGTTCGGCCGGGTTGCGACCCGTCCAGCCTGCGGTGAAAAAGATGGTATTTCGGCCTTCATCATAAACGGCAATTACCTCTTGCGACGAGACGGTAGACCCAGCACCGTAGCGCATCGTGGTGAGTTTGCTGGCAGGTACACTGACAAGTGCGGGAGGCTCCGCCAAAGGCAGGTCGAAGTTCGCCGCGAGCCAGAGACCGATGGTCTCGAGCACAGGTGGCGCGTCTACCGGCTCGGCAGCGGCGGCCGGGTTCGCCGCGGTCAGGCACAGGGCGGCGAGTCCTACAACTGATCTGCGCATGGGCGCCTCCTCCGGTGATGATCAAACCGAGGCTGGGCCGGCCGGCGCTGGAGGTCATGAAAGCTCGCTGAAAGATTCCCGAAATCCTGCTACAATCTGGCCGTCGCAGCTTCGGGATCCGGTATGGATTACCTACGCACCATTCGCTTCGGCGATTTCGTCCTGAACCGTACGCGCGGTTGCCTTCAGGATAGTGCCGGTACGGAGCGATTCCTGCGGCCGAAGTCATACCGGGTGCTTGAGGTGCTCGCGGAGCGACGCGGACAGCTGGTCAGCAAGGACGATCTCGTTCAGGCGACTTGGCCGGATGTGTTCGTCTCCGATGACTCTCTTGCGCAATGCGTCAGCGATATCCGCAGAGCGCTTGGCCCGGAAGGGATGATCCTGCTGCGAACGGTACCGAGGCGAGGATATATGCTCGTAGGCCGGGGTTTCGATGCGGAGGAACCGGCCCAGGCTGGCTGGAAGCCCTGGATGGCATGGGCGAGCGGACTGACCGCAGCGCTCATCATGGCGATGACCACTCTCTGGTTGGGCCAATCGGGGGACGCCGTGGTGGAACTAAGTGCGGCAGATCGAGCGGTTGTGCAGGCGGACGCGCTCCTGACGGCACGAGACTGGCGGCGGCGTGGGGACAACGAACATGCGCGGGAACTTCTCGAGGCGGTGGTAGCCGAGGATTCCGGGCATGCAGGGGCATGGGCAAGCCTCGGACTGAGCTACTGGCTGGAAGTCCAGCACCTTGCTTGGGGAGGCGGCCGCCGCGAGATGGCGCGGGCGCTCGAGATGGTGGAGCGCGCAGTTGCGCTTGGGGGCGGTGCTCGACCGCACCGGCTGCTCGCCGAGATGCGGCTGCTCTCCCCTTTCCCGGAGATGCGCTCGCGCGTCGACGCACTTGCGAATGCCCGAGCGGCGGTGACGATCGATCCTGAGGATTCCGACAATCTGGCGGTGCTTGCCCAAGCACTGGCCCTGACAGGCCGTTCGGACGAGGCGGTCCTGACAATCCAGCAGGCTCTGCGCCTCGATCCGACGCCGCCCGAGTGGCACCACCAAGTCGCCGGCCTGAGCTACCTGCTCGCGGGAGAGCCGGCGCGAGCTGCAGAGGAACTTGGTCCGCTCTATGGCGCCGGGACGTTTGCAAACGCGCGGTGGTGGCCAGGATGGCTCTTCGCCGCGAGCCTTGCACATGCTGGCCGGATGGAAGAAGCGGCCAGGGTCGTCACGGCCGCGCTTGGGAACCGGCCTGAGCAAACCGTTGCGGGCGTGGCGCAGTCGTTCGACGGCCTTGCCGACGAAAATGGCCTCGCCATGGTGATGGAGGGGCTCAGGTTGGCTGGCATGCCGGACTGATCCCGGCTACTTGGCGTATGCGCGCGCCTGCCAATCGCCGTATCCGTCGCGAAATCGCAGATAACTCGTCCAGGCTTCGGCGAGCAGAGGGTCTCGGGCGATCTCCTCCGCGATTATCTCATTCCACGCCTCCCTCAGATCAAGAAGCACTTCGTCAGGCCAGGCATGCAGCTCGACGCCCACACTGCGAAAAATCGCGATGGCCTCGACCTGTTGAACCGCTGCTTTCGCCGCGGTCCAGGACAGGGTATCGCCGCAGGCAGTCTCCAGCACTGCCTGGTTGTGATTTGAGAGCGCGGCCCAGGTCTTCTCCGGCATTAGAATTTCAAGTGAGGTCACCGGCTGCTGCCAGCCTGGGAAGTAGAGGTGTTTGGCGACCTCCGCGATTCCGAGCTCGGCATCTATGGACGGCAGCGAGAATTCGGCCGCATCGATCAAGCCAACCTCCAGAGCCGGCCGGATCTCCTCGGCCGGAAGCTCGTAGGTGACAACCCCCAGCTTCTGCAGCACCCGGGCGCCGTAACCGAAGCTGCGCATCGCCAGCCCCCCCAGATCGGCGGAACTCTCGACTGGCGCAAGGAACCAGCCACCGCCTTCAGCGGGAAGGATACCGCAATAGAGGCTCTTCATTCCGTGGCGGGCGTAGATCGCCTCGAGCGCCTCGGCGCCACCGCCCCCTTTCATCCAGGCTGTAAAGCCCGCCGGATCCGGACCAAAGGGGAAGCCGGTAAAGATTGTCAGCGCAGGGTCCTCGCGGTGGTGATGGCCAGCCGAACCCCAAACCGCGTCGACCAGGCCTGAATTCAGGGCACCGAACGTGTCCTGATCGAGCACGAGCCGGTCATGAACTTCGATGACGAAGCTGCCGTCCGACAGCCGGCGCACCGTTTCGGCGAAACGCTCACCAGCCTCGCCGAAGAGCTTGGGATGGAGCAGACTGTTCATGCGCCAATGCACGACCACTTCCTGGCTGACGGCAGGGTTCGTCGCCAGCCAGAGGGCGAGCGCCAACCCACCAAGAGGACGAAGAACTTGGGAAACAGTCGGCATGGCTCCAATCTCGGCGCCGCGGCGGAGTGAAACCCCTCGCCGTTGGCACTCGAACTTACCACGTTACCCACCGAGTAGTCTAAGCCGTAAAAGGAATCCCGGACATCTGGGCAGAAGGCGCAATCACCTTCCATGCCACGGTTGACGGCAGCTCAGGGCGGGCCTTCGGCCAGCTGGAGGCGAAGGTCCGGTAGCGATGATATCGACCGGCTGAATGTCCGCTCTTAAAGATTCGTAGCCCGAAGCCGCCGGTCTGCTCACGGCCCCTTTGCGGTCATTCAATACCTGGTACCCAATTGGCCGCTACTGGCGGATAGTGTTGAAAAAGTCTGGTGCTCGGGAGGGCATGCCCCTGAAGTAGAAAGAGATTTCTCGCCGGGCGTACTGCTAGAATCAAGAGGCGCAAATCAGACTTCGATGCTCTACCTACAACTCTGCTACTATTGCTGCCCCTGGCTCAGCGATCCCGGGCCGCTGACGAACGTACTCCCCCTGACATAAAACCGCAGCAGGCGGTCCGCATCCTTCGAAATGCCGATCCTGATGCTCTGCCCGATTTCGCCGGGCTCAACCTCGTCGCGTGCCAGCCATAGCGGGCCTTGCCGGCAAAGATCGAGCCCGTCGAGCGAACGATCGATGCGCAACGCGGCGGCGAGCCGTCCCGGTCCTCGCGCCAGGTCGCGCAGGCGCTCGACGCTGCGATTGTGCTGCATGATCGCAATGCCTTCGAGCGGCTCGAGCGCCCTGATCAAGACGCCGGTTCCGATCCCAGCCGTCTCACTCGAAACATTCAGCATGTATGAGACGCCATAGGCGAGATAGACATAGGCGTGCCCGCGCTCGAGAAACAGCGAACGGTTGCGCGGGGTCATTCCCCGGTAACCGTGCCCGGCGGCATCCCCGGCGACATAGGCCTCGGTCTCGACAATGCGGCCACTGACGATGCCTTCCGGCAACGCCCGCACCACCAGCTTGCCGATGAGATAGCGGGCAAGAACGGCCGTATCATCAGGCAACTCCGCGCGGGCGAGCGGGGTGTGATCATAGCGGCCAGGCTTCACGGTATCCGCTCGACCCATTGTGGGCGGGAAGGCCCAGGCTCGAACCGATCGCCGAAATACTGGTTCTTACAAGCCAAGGCCGCTCTGATCTCCCGGTCTTCCATCGAAACTCCTTGACCCTGGAGCATTGGCTGCTTTTGCTTAGAATGGAGCGCAAACGGAGTTGGACCACGTGCCCCTTACCAATCGAGACATTGTCGAGCTTACGGCGTGGCGGCGCAAGCTGCACCAGAACCCGGAAATCTCGAATGAAGAAGAGAAGACCGCTGGAGAGGTTGTCGACTTCCTCGCCGATACGAAGCCGGACAAGGTGCTGACCGGATTGGGCGGGCACGGCGTGGCGGCGATATATGAAAGTGGCAAAGAGGGGCCGACGGTCATGTTCCGCTCGGAACTCGATGCCTTGCCGATTGAAGAACTTTCAGGCGTGCCGCATTCATCACTCGTGTCTGGAAAGTCGCATATGTGTGGCCATGACGGACATACCGCGATCCTGGCAGCACTTGGCCGCCAGTTGGGGCGCGAAAAACCTGCCCGCGGCCGCGTAGTGCTGATGTTCCAGCCGGCGGAAGAAACCGGCAATGGCGCGGCTGGCGTCGTCGCCGATCCGCGCTTCGGCGAAATCGCGCCGGATTTCGCTTTCTCATTGCACAATCTGCCCGGTGTGCCGTTCGGTGAAGTGCGGCTCAAACCCGGCGTGGTCAACTGTGCTTCACGCGGTATGCGCATCGTGCTGGAAGGCAAGACCGCGCATTCGTCCATGCCCGAGACCGGCGTTTCGCCGATGATGGCGGTCAGCCAGCTGATGCCGGCACTCCCGGCACTTGGCAGCGGAACTTTTGCCGACGACGACTTCAGCATGGTCACCGTCACCCACGCCGCGATGGGCGAAGCTGTGTTCGGCATCGCGCCCGGCCATGCAGAGGTCTGGGCGACGCTGCGCACCCGGCGCGACGAGCGCATGGCAAACCTGTGCGCCGCCGCTGAATCGCTGGTCACACAGATCGCTAGCCAGCATGGCCTTTCTGCCCGGTGGGACTACCACGAGATATTTGTTGCCAGCGTCAACGCGCCGGACGCGGTAGAGCATCTGCGGCAAGCTCTCGATGAAGAAGGCGTCGCGCACGGAGAAGAAGCCCTGCCGATGCGTGCTTCGGAGGATTTCGGCATGTTCGGCCACGGCGCCTCGTCGGCTATGCTCTTCCTCGGTGCGGGCGAGCGGCACCCTGCGTTGCACAATCCGGACTACGACTTTCCGGACGATCTGATCCCGATCGGGTCGAAAATATTCATGCGTGCGGCGCGCAATCTTCTGGGCTGACCTCATCTTCTGGCAAACCTTGATTTTTGACCCCACAGCGCCGCACCCACCCCTCAAATCGCCAGACTCCCCTGCTCCGCCTTCTCGGCGTTGGGATCGCCCGGCGCCGTCGCCCAGGCCAGCTCCACCAGCGTCACCGTCCGCCGGCCGGCACCGTCGAGCTGGCAGACGATCAGGCCCTGCTCCTCGATGTAGATCAGCAGGCGCCGGGCGCGGCGCAGCGAGTGCGAGCCATAGGCGCGGGCAATCGCCGCGTCGCTCGGGCAGCCCTCCTTCGCCGCGCGGGCGATCATCATGAACACACCCTGCATATCCTCGGGCAGCAGCGACGCGCGGACCGAGACATCCTGCCACCCGTCATCCCCTGCCATATCGGAACCCAAGCCGGCGCGGGCGCGCGTCAGCATGCGGCGGAAGGCGGGCAGGTCCGGTACGACCGAGGCGAGGCCTTCTGTGCGGCAGCGGACCACGAACTCCTGATAAAGTACGCCGATGACACGGAACCCCGCGCCTGGTTGCGCCAGGAGGCGGCTGACGCTGTCGGGACTGCGAGCAGCGCGGCATTCGCGGTCGGCTCCGAAAGCGGGATGCCAAAGAGTCGAGAGGCAGAACCTTGGCCGCCGCTTGAGCAGGCCGTGAGCAGCGATGAAGCGGGTCGGCGCCGGCAAGTCCTCAGCAATGGATAGCTAAGCGGTCGGCCGGAAATAGCCCTTGTCGCGCTTGCCTCGCCGCGAAATATGCCGTCCGTCCGGCCCTCCACAGCATAAATCATCGCGCACGTTCCCCGATCAGCGCGGAAATCAGCGTGGAGCGATCTCTGCGACGAGATCGTTCGTCGTCTTGACCCCAGCCATGAAGCCGGCAGCATTGAATTCGTTCATGACGAAGAAAGCGCCGACGCCGCGTGTCGGTGCAATCGCAACATAGAGAAACATCCCTTGCAGGCCGCCGCTCTTCTGGAGGATGAGCGGGCGATGCTCGTTGGGGAGCATGATGACCCATCCGAGACCCATGGCGTCCATCGGGCCGCCGTCATCCAGCCCCACCACCGACGCGAGCCCGTCCCGGTACAAAAAGGCCGCGTGGTTCACGAGGCGGAACTCGGCGTCGGCCGCGGAAGGCTTGTTGTCGACATGCCAGTTCATCCAGCGCAGCAGGTCGTCCGCGGTCGAGTACAACCCACCCGCGCACTCCATGGCTGTGCTCGTCGGCACGATGGGCATGGCGCTGCCGTCGAAGTTATGGCCCTGCATCAGGCGCGGCTCGTCCTCCGGTCTTGGGTTGAAAACCGTGTCTTTCATGCCGAGGGGATCGAGGACACGCTCCCGAAGAACCTCGGCATAAGGCTTTCCAGAGACATTCGCGAGCGCCGCTCCGAGGAGGTCGTATCCGAAGTTTGAATAGAGAACGGCGGTGCCCGGCGCGAACAGCAGCGGATTGTCCTTGAGGGCTACAATCTGCGCCTCTTTGGTGTTGGTAGAGAAGGGGTCGGAGGGTGGCGCCTCGGCCACTGGCACCTCCCGCGGAAGGCCGGAAGCTTGCGCGACGAGATCGATCAGGCGGAGGGCGCGGCCATCTTTCTCCGGGAGCGTGACGTCCCAGCCAAGGCGATCCTGCAGCCGGTCGGTGAGCTGTACCTTGCCGTCGATCGCGAGCGAGGAAAGCACACTGCCGCAGAACACTTTGCTCACGGACGCGATGCGGAACATTGTGTCGCCGTCGGGCACTTTTTCACTCCCGTCGGCAATCTTGCCGAAACCCGCCAAGGCCGTCTCGCCGTTGCGCACGGCGCCGAAGATCAGGCCAGGCACCTCAGTGGAGAGATACAGGATCGTACCGTTGAACTGCACCGCTTCCGTCAGCAGCTTGTCCTCGGCATGTCCATAAGAGGGAAGGGTGACGGCTGCGATTGCCGTCAAAACGATGGCCATAAGTCGGCGCGATCGAGACAAACGCATCGCCAAAATCCTTTGATAAAGCTGCAGAATAAAATCTTCGGAAAAAGGGCCGGCGCGTAGTATCTTACCATCTCTCCAGAAGCAGGAGATGTCAACAGAGTGAACCGAAGGGGGTAATCGGCGGCGGTAGCGTAGTTTCGGCGGAAATTTGCGCTACAGTCCTGCCGTATTTCTTGTCCTTCGTCAGTTGATCGGGGCTGATCTCTTCATTAGCAAACCGACCCGCGGGTAATTTAGAAGATATATAAAGCGCCGTCGGCAGGAGGGAGTGCTGTAGCATCGAACAACTTACAATAAGCGGATCTGCGTCGCGCCAATTCGTCGTCGTATGATGAAGACCGGGCAGATGAGCTGTGGCGGGCCAGCGAGGCCCTATCTGTGCAAAAAAGACTCGCCGCTGTACCTGCCGCTTGGCAGTGCATCGCCTTGATGCGTGGCATTCCCCTTGCGCACTCGGCCGCCGCCTCACACAGCCAAACGCCCCTGCTCCGCCTCCTCCGAATTAGGATCGCCCGGCGCCGTCGCCCAGGCCAGCTCCACCAGCGTCACCGTCCGCCGCCCCGTCCCGTCTAGCTGGCACACGATCAGCCCCTGCTCCTCGATATAGGTCAGCAGGCGCCGTGCGCGGCGCAGCGAGTGTGAGCCGTAGGCGCGGGCAATCGCCGCGTCGCTCGGGCAGGGCCAGCCCTCCTTCGCCGCGCGGGCGATCATCATGAACACACCCTGCATATCCTCGGGCAGCAGCGAGGCGCGCGCCGAGACATCCTGCCACGCGTCATCCCCGGCCATGTCGGAGCCTAAGCCGGCGCGGGCGCGCGTCAGCATGCGGCGGAAGGCGGGCAGGTCCGGTACGACCGAGGCGAGGCCTTCTATGCGGCAGCGGACCACGAACTCCTGATAAAGCACGCCTATGACACGGAAGCCGGCGTCGGGCTGCGCCAGCACGGCGCGCAGGACCCGGTCCACCCGCTCCCGCCGCTCCGCCAAGTCCTCGGCGCTGATCGGCGGCTCCACCGGTTCGGGGCGGATTTCCAGTGCCGCCGATTTCGCCGCCATCAGCTGGTCGAGCAGGTCCGGCGACGACCGGCGCTGCGGCCGGACAGTTTCCGGCGGCGGCGCAGCCAGGATGATGGCGCGGGCATCCTCCAGTGCTGCTTCCGGCAGCGGCATCAGCCGCGGTGTGCCGTTGCGCGGACTTGTATCGGTCGGACCGATGCGCAAGCTCAGCGGACGGCGCGACAGCGCCGGGCCCAGCGCAATGAATTGCCCGCGCTCCAGGTCGCGAAAAGCCTCGGCCTGTCGCCGCTCCATGCCCAAAAGGTCGGCGGCGCGGGCCATATCAATGTCGAGGAAAGTCCGGCCCATGAGGAAATTGGAAGCCTCGGCGGCGACGTTCTTGGCGAGCTTGGCCAGCCGCTGGGTTGCGATGATCCCGGCCAGCCCGCGTTTGCGGCCACGACACATTAGGTTGGTCATGGCGCCGAGAGAGAGCTTGCGCGCCTCGTCCGAAACCTCGCCCGCCACTGCCGGCGCGAACAGCTGCGCTTCGTCCACCACCACCAGCATCGGGTACCAGTGGTCGCGGGCGACCTCGAAAAGCCCGCCGAGGAAGGCAGCGGCGCGCCGCATCTGGTTCTCGGCGTCGAGCCCCTCGAGATTGAGCACCGTGGAAACGCGATGGATGCGCGCCCGCTCGCCGGCGCTCTGCAGGCCGCGCTCGGTATGCTCCTCGGCATCGATCACCAGATGGCCGAAACGGTCGCCCAGCGAGACGAAGTCGCCTTCGGGGTCGATGATGGTCTGCTGCACCCAGGGGGCACTCTGCTCCAGCAGCCGGCGCAGCAGATGGGATTTGCCCGAGCCCGAATTGCCCTGCACCAGCAGGCGGGTCGCCAGCAGTTCCTCAAGATCCAGTGCCGCCGGGGCGCCCGCGGTCGTGTGGCCCATCTCGATCGCAACGGTCATGTCTCGACTCTCCTGGGGAGAGGGCTTATCAACCGCATCACAGCCCGTCGAGCGCCCTTGGCCGACCGCTCGCTGTTGCGCACAGCTGTACGCTGCACGCGACGTCAGTTCGCCGAGGTAAGCATCACGCGATCATGCGCGAGAGGCTGCCGCCTGATCAGGATGATTGCGGAGAAAGCCAGTATGCCGAGCATGCCGACCGCAGCGGTCAACCAGAGCGATGGTTGGACGCCGATGCCTGCCATCGCCATGGCAAGGGCAAAGGGCGCAAGCGCTGAAGAAAACTGACGCGCGGCCGTCACCCAGCCGAGCCGGGCGCCGTAGCGCTCCCGCCCGAACAGTTCGAGCGGCAGCGTGCCGCCGACGATGCTGGCGAGGCCCGAGCCCAATCCAAACAGGATGACAAAAGCGATGGCTCCAGGCACCGATGGTGTGGTCGCTAGTAGGGCGACAAGGCCGAGCGGGAGCAATGTCGCGCCGATCACCGCCAGCCAGGTCTGTGCCAGCCGGCCGCCGAACAGCATGTTGATCAACCGGCTCGCCACCTGGGACGGCCCGAAAAGCGTGGTGACGACGAGCCCGGCGGAGCCAAGCCCGAGCGCCGTCGTCAGCGGCACCATGTGAACGAGGATCGAGGACAGCACGAAACCCTCGATCGCGAAGCCGCCAAGCATGAGCAGAAACACTCTGCTGCGGTCGCGCGGGGTGAAGGCAGCCGCACCGCCTGTTGACCCCATAGCCGCAGGTGTCGGTGAAGCGCTTTCGTCTGTGCGATGCGACAGCCGCGCCAGCCAGGCATGGATGGGCAGGCAGATGGCGACATTGATGCCGGCAAAGACCAAATAGACCTCGCGCCAGGTCAGGTATTCGTGCAGTGCCGCCGTCAGCGGCCAGAACAGGGTGGAGGCGAAGCCGGCGATCAGCGTCAGATGGGTGATGCTGCGCTGCGCCCTGGCTCCGCCGATCTGGACGATCGCGACGAAAGCGGCGCTGTAAAGCACGAAGGCGGACGCCAGCTCCATCGCCACCAGGGCCAGCACAAAGCTCACCCGGCCGGGTGCTAGCGCGCAAGCGACAAGCGCTGCCGCCGCAGCAAGCGAACCAAAGGTCATCACCCGGCCGGCGCCGAAACGATCGGCCCAGCGCCCGGCTGTCGGCGCAAAAAGCCCACCCGCCAGCAGCGACGCCGACAGAGCGCCGAAAACCCATTGCTCCGGCCAGGCGAACTCGAGCGCGATCGACGGCACCAGGATACTGAAGCTGTAATAGAGCGTGCCGTAGCCGATGATCTGCGTCAGCCCCAACGCCCAGAGCGCGGCAGCCGGGATCTTCCGGTCGCTCATCGAGCGGCGATCTCGAGATCGCCGCTGCGCACTGCTGCGATCGCTTGCGTGCTGCCGCAGCCGCAGCCTGACTTGCCGCTGGCCTTCGCCTTGGCGTCCTCGACACAACAGGCGTCAACAGCAGCCGGCGCCGGCCCGCCGCAGCAACCCTGGGACGACGCGCCTGAAAGTGACGCCGGCACAGTGCAGACGCCGGTCTCGGGCAACACCAGCTGCACGGCATCGGCCGCCGCCATTTCGCCGGCGAGCGCCGCGGCGACCGAGCGGACCTGCTCATAGCCGGTCAGCAGCAGAAAGGTCGGGGCGCGGCCATAGCTTTTGACGCCGACCGTGTAGAAATCGGGCTCGGGGTGGCTGAGTTCGCGATGACCATGCGGCGGGACATCGCCGCATGAGTGCTCGTTGGGATCGATGAGCGGCCCCAGCGCCTTGACGCCTTCAAGCCACGGATCGAGGTCCAGCCGAAGCTCCCGGGTCAAGGTGAGATCAGGGCGCTGCCCCGTCGCGGCGATGATCCTGTCGACGGGGCCGAGCGTGCGCAGCCCATCCTTTGTCTGCCCGTCGACAACGAGACGGCCGTCGACCTCGCGAATGGCAACCGTGGCAAAGCCCGTCACCAACCACAGGCGGCCGCTCTCGGCGAGATGCCGGACATCCGAACCGAGTTCGCCCCGCGCCGGCAGGGCGTCGGCATCGCCGCCGCCATAGATGCGGACAAGGTCGGTGCCGCGCGTCACCCATAGTGCCGAAGTGCCGGGTTCGGTTTGCGCGAGCCTGTCCAGTTCCAGCAAGACGTTGGCGGCGGAATGGCCGGCGCCCACGACCAATGTCGTGCGGCCCGCATAGAGATGACGGTCGCGTCCGAGGACATCCGGTATGCCGTAGGCAATGCGGTTTCCAAATTCCACCTCACCTTCGGCCGGCAAGCCGCCTGCACCGAGCGGGTTCGGCGTTTGCCAGGTGCCGGACGCATCGATCACGGCACGAGCGCTGTCCCGGCGCGTGCCCTCGGTGGTCTCGACCAGAAGCAGGAACGGCCGCGTCTCTCGCGCCTTGCTCAACACCTTGTCGGCTCCCCACCGGGAAATGGCGACAATACGGGCATTGGTCTCGATCGACGGCGCCAGTTCGGAAAGCTTTGCGAGCGGCGCGAGATATTGGTCGACGATCTCATCGGCGGTGGGGAACGCCTCCGGCTCGGGCATTTGCCAGCCGTGGCTCTCGAGAAGTTTTCGGGCGACCGCATCGACACAATAGCGCCACGGCGTAAAGACCCGCACATGACCCCAGTCCAGAAGGTTCGAACCGACCCCGGAACCAGCCTCATAAACCTTGACCGGAAGGCCGCGGCTGACAAGTTGGGCGGCAGCCGCCAGGCCGACCGGTCCACCGCCGATGATGGCGACCGGGTGATTGCTGTTGGGAACCATGATGCACCTTCTATGCTTCTAGGATTATAGAAATATCGCCCAAAAAAGAGTTACGCAGCAGCCTCGCCGACAGCCGGGCCGCATGCGGCATCGGCACAACATTCATCGGCAAGAAAGCCGAGGAGATCGTTCATGACAGGGTAATTGGCACGGCAGATCAAGGTCGTTGCCTGGCGTTCCTGGGTGACCAGGCCGGTCAAGATAAGCCGGTGGAGATGATGCGATAGGGTCGACGCAGCGATGCCGAGGGCTTCCTGCAGATAACCGACCGGTCGTCCGGTTTCGCCTGCCCTCACCAGCGTGCGATAAAGCTTCAGCCGCGTCGGATTGCCGAGCGCCTCGAGCTGTTTTGCTGCTTGTTCGAGTTTCATGGAAATACGCTAGCTCCCGCTGCCGGGTGTCGTCAAGTTCTATTTCCAAGATTATCGAAGAACTGGATTATACCTTCAGACGCGCCGCCCCGACGCATCGATCACCACTTCGCCGTCTTCCTTGGCGAACGGCCCGATATCCGGATTGGGCAGGATGTCGAGAACGGCTTCGGACGGCCGTGCAAGCATGATGCCGAGCGGCGTCACCACGATCGGCCGGTTGATCAGGATCGGATGCGCCAGCATGAAATCGACGATCTCGTCGTCGGTCCATTTGGGATCGCCGAGATTGAGCTCGGCGTACGGCGTACCCTTCTCGCGCAGCAATTCGCGCGGCGTCATCCCCATCGCCTTGATCAGCTCGACCAGCCGTTCGCGCGACG
This sequence comes from Mesorhizobium sp. M5C.F.Cr.IN.023.01.1.1, assembly GCF_003997585.1. NCBI lineage: Bacteria > Pseudomonadati > Pseudomonadota > Alphaproteobacteria > Hyphomicrobiales > Phyllobacteriaceae > Mesorhizobium > Mesorhizobium sp. M5C.F.Cr.IN.023.01.1.1. The sequence continues at coordinate 34,529 of NZ_RZSU01000020.1, forward strand.
GCGGGTTCTTCAGATACTCGATCACATCAGGCTCTTCGCCGGACTGCCGGATGATGGCGAGCGTGTTGCGCGAGGTGCCGCAGTCGGGGTTGTGGTAGATGGTGATGGTCATTTCGCGGCTCTCATCTGTCTGGTTGGTTTGGGCTCGCTGAGCAGCCATCCTGCCAAGGCCATGGCAAGCAGCGCGCCCAGCAGTTCGGCGACGATGAACGCCGGCAGGTCAACAGGACGGATGCCCGCGAACGTGTTTGAAACCGCTCGCGCAATGGCGACCGCCGGATTGGCGAACGACGTCGATGCGGTGAACCAATAGGCCGCGGTGATGTAGAGGCCGACCAGCCAGGGAATCGCATCCGAACGGAAGCGAAGTCCCGCCAGAATGGTGAAGACCAGGCCGAAGGCGGCCACCAACTCCGCGAGCCATTGTCCGTTTCCGGTCCGCACGGTTTGCGAGATCTGTAGAATCGGCAGTTCAAACATGGCGTGCGCCAGCAGCGTCCCGGCAACGCCGCCGACAAGCTGGGCGATGACATACGCCAGTGCGGCGTTCGCTTCGATTTCACGCCTGAGGGCGAAAACCAGCGTCACCGCCGGATTGAAATGCGCCCCGGAAATCGGTCCGAGTATGGTGATCAACACCACCAAAATCGCTCCAGTCGGCAAGGTGTTGCCGAGCAGGGAAACAGCGACGTCGCCCGTCAGCCTGTCGGCCATGATCCCGGACCCGACAACCGTCGCGACAAGCATTGCCGTGCCGAGCGCTTCCGCGACAATGCGACGGGACAGGTCAATCGCCATATTAGCCGGCCTTCGGTAGATCGCGGCCGATTTCATCCAGCCGTTTCTGCAGGGCGAGCTTGTCGATCGTGTTCATCGGCAGGCTGACGAAGATCGAGATCCGATTGTTGAGCATGCGATAGGCTTCGGCAAAGGCCAGATGTTTTTCGGCGTCGGTGCCTCCCACGGCGGCCGGGTCGGGCACGCCCCAGTGCGCCGTCATCGGCTGTCCCGGCCACACCGGGCAGGATTCATTGGCCGCATTGTCGCAGACGGTAAAAACGAAATTCATCTCGGGCGCGCCGGGAGCCGCGAATTCCTGCCAGTCCTTCGAACGGGCGAAGGACGTGTCGTGGTTCATGGTTTTCAAAAGCTGGAGCGCGTAGGGATGGACCTCTCCCTTCGGGTGCGATCCGGCCGAATAGGCCCTGAACTTGCCGGCGCCGACACGGTTCAGGATCGCTTCGGCGAGGATCGACCTCGCCGAATTGCCGGTGCAGAGAAAAAGCACGTTGTATGGCTCGCTCATGGCGTAGTCCCTTCGTTGCAGGTCACCGCCTGAATGACCGGCTGGCAGAGCTCCGGCGCGCCGTTGCAGCAATCCTCCATGAGATAGGCAAGTAGATCCCGAAAGCCGGTCATATCGGCGACGTAGCGGATCGTCCGGCCGTCGCGCTCGGCACGGACCAGGCCGGCATGGTCGAGGACCTTCAGATGCGCCGACATGGTGTTCTGCACCGTACCGAGGCGCGAGGCGATCTCGCCGGCCGGCACACCGTCTGCGCCCGCCCGGACCAGCAGGCGAAACACCTCGAGCCTGGTGTCCTGGCCAAGCGCTGCCAATGCGAGAAGAGCTGTCGTCTTGTCCATGTATCCTAGAATCCGGAATTATGGATGTATATGGCGGACATATGACAACCGGATGACGCTTGAAAGTCGAAACTCGTCGCCGGACGCGGGCTGCAATGGTCCGCATCCGACTGTCGGCCAACGCTGGCCTATTTATGCCGAACGACCTAATCCAGCTTGAATGTGAAAGGCGCCGCAACAGATGTACCCGCTTTTTCTGGCGGCGGCGCTGGCACTTTGGCACCCTGTAATGCGTCGAGCGCCGCGCGGTCGAGATCCGGATAGCCGGAGGAACGAGCCAGTCGGGCGGATAGAACGCGCCCGGATCCATCGACCGTAAAGGTCACTCGTGGACTACCTTCCTCGCGCCGGGCCTTCGCCGCCCTCGGATAGCGCGTGTGCCGCCTGATCCACGCATGCAACTGCGAGTTCCACTTGGACGAGCTCACACCGGATCTCGAAATTGCTTTGGCCGATTTCGGTGCGGCCGACCTGGCTGCGGGCTTCGCAGCGACGCTGGCGGCGGCTGCTGTCTTCGGCGGAGGTGTTGCCTTTTCTTCTTTCGCAAGCTTTTTGGCCTTCTCGACAGGCTCCTTCGCCTTTGCCTGCTTCTTTGGCTTGGTCTCGACGGGTGCGTCGACCGGTTTCGGCTGCGGCAGCGGGATGACCACTTCCGGCGTGACGGCCTCGGCAACGTCCGGCACGACCTCCTCGAGCGGCGGCTGGTCGACCCGCTCCGCCATGGTCGGCGGGGTGGGCTCGACTGTGTCGGCCGGAGCGGTTTCCGACGGCTCGGCGACCGGCTCTGCCGGCTCGACGGACGGTTCGGGCGCAGGCTCCGTTTCGGCTACGGGCTCCTCGGCCGGATCCGGCTGATCGGGCGCCACCTCGTCCGGTATCGGGGCCGGCATGGCTGGCGTGAACGCCATCGGCGACAACTCGATCACCTGCGCCTGCGGCGGCCCGCCATCGGGCTCGGCCGGGCGCCAGCTCTGCATCGCATAACCGATCGCGGCATGCGCCACCAGAACCAGCGCAGCCGCGCCCGCCCACCAGGCAATCTCGCGCACGCCGAAACGCCGCTGATCGGCCATCGGCATGGCGGCCGCCGGCGACATCATTGGCCCGTTCCGACTTGCGGCGCCGCGGCATCGCCGGGCGCGGTCTCGAGACCGACCAGCGCGATCTTCAGATAGCCGGCGCCGCGCAAAAGGTTCATCGCCTCCATCAGATCGCCATAGCCGACCGCCTTGTCGGCGCGCAGGAAGATGCGCGTCTGTCTGTCGCCTTTTGTCCTGCCGACGAGCGTGGCGGCGAAGGCTTCGCGCGGCACGGTGTCGTTGCCGATCGCCAGGCTGAGATCGTCTTTCAGCGTCAGGAACAGCGGCGTCTCCGGCCGGGGAGCCGGCGTCGCCGTCGAGCCCGGCAGGTCGACATTGACATCCACCGTCGCCAGCGGCGCCGCGACCATGAAGATGATCAGCAGGACCAGGATCACATCGATGAACGGCGTGACGTTGATCTCATGGTTTTCCGCAAGATCGCCGTCGATGTTCTCTCGAATTCTAGCTGCCATGGCGTCGCTCCGTGTTCATTCCGCGGCCATCTGCTTTGCCGGCGCGACCGTGCGGAAATCCAGATCCCGGCTGACCAGCCGTTCGACCCCTGCCGACGCGTCAGCGAGGATCTGCCTGTAGCCGGCTATCGATCGCGCGAAGACGTTGTAGATGACCACCGCCGGGATCGCCGCGACAAGGCCCATCGCGGTGGCCAGCAAGGCTTCCGCGATTCCCGGTGCAACGACAGCGAGATTGGTGGTCTGTGCCTGCGAGATGCCGATGAAGGCGTTCATGATGCCCCAGACCGTGCCGAAAAGGCCGACAAAGGGCGCGGTCGAGCCGATCGTCGCCAGCACGCCGGTGCCGCGCGACATGCGCCGCGCCGCCGCCGCCTCGATGCGCGCCAGGCGCGAGGTGACCCGTTCCTTCAGCCCGTCGCCGGACACGTGGTCGAGCGAGCCGGCCGAAAGTGCTGCCTCTTCCTCGGCTGCCCGCACCAGCAGGGCGCCGGGACCGCTATTGTGGCCAAGCGCGCGCCCGGCCTGATTCAGCGTGGCGGCATTGCCGATCGCTTGTGCCGCGCGGCGGGCGCGCAGCTTGCCGCCAAGGATCTCCAGCGATTTGGCCAGCCATATCGTCCAGGTGACGAAGGACGCAAAAGCCAGCCCGATCATCACCGCTTTCACGACGATGTCGGCCGCAATGAACATCCCCCATGGCGACAGATCATGCGGTAGCGTCAAAGACGTCGCCGTCGAAGGACCAGTCTCGATAGGCGTGGTCTCGGTGGGCGTTGTCACGCCAGGCTGCGCCGGTCGCACGACCGCGTCCGGCGCAGCCTCCCCGGGCGCGGGAGCCGGTGCCTCGATCGCCGGGACTGCGCCCGGTTGCTCCTGGGCGGCCGCGCCGCCAGCCGACAGGATGACGGATGCGAGCAAGGCCGCGAACAAACCATGTCTGGACAAGGGCTTCTTCCTTATTCTCACAGTGGTCTCATTGCACATAGCCGATGGGTTGGCCGGTGACGGGGTGCGCAAACACGCCCATCTCGACACCGAAAATTCCTTTGAGCACGTCGCCCTGCATGATCTGGTCCGGCGTGCCGCGCGTCAGCAGCCTGCCGTCCTTCAGTGCGATCAATTCGTCGCAGTAGCGCGCCGCCATGTTGGGATCGTGCAGCACGATGACGACGCACAGGTCGCGTTTGCGGCTGAGGTCCCTGACCAGCCCCAGCACTTCGACCTGATGGGCGATGTCGAGCGCCGAGATCGGCTCGTCGAGCAGCATGACGCCGGCATTCTGCGCCACCAGCATCGCCAGCCACGCGCGCTGGCGCTCGCCGCCGGACAATTCGTCCACCAGCCGGTCGGCAAAATCCGCCATATCGGTCAGGACAAGCGCCTCGTCGACATGGCGCCTGTCCTCATACCCGAAACGGCCGAGCGCGCCATGCCAGGGATAGCGCCCGAGCGTTGCCAGTTCGCGCACGGTCAGGCCGGTCGCCACCGGTGTCGTCTGCGGCAGATAGCCCAGCGCGCGGGCAAGTTCGCGCGCGCCCCACTGCACCAGCGGCCGCTGCGCGAAGGTGATGCCGCCCGAGCTTGCCGGCTGCTGGCGCGCCAGGAGCTTGATCAGCGTCGACTTGCCCGAGCCGTTGTGCCCGATCAGGCCGTAGACGCGCGAACGTTGTAGTTCGAGTGTAACCGGCCCGAGCAGCGTCCGCTCGCCGACAGCGAAACGCACCGCTTCGACATGGAAGGCAGTCTGGGCGTGAATTCCTGCCACGGTCTCGGCCTCTCTCCAGCTTTGCGCGCGCATTTCGAAATCCGGTTTTCGGCAATCCGGTTTTCGGCACCGGTGCCCGGTTGACTATGAAACATGAGTTTACTAGTCAACAATGAAGATGACCTTTTGAGTCAACAAAATGTCGTGACGCGCCGGATTTGCGTCGAAATTCGAAAATTTGGAGCGCGCCGAGATGGTCGTTGGTTCAGGTCGCGGAACAACTCAAGATGAAGTGACTGCGCGCCGAAGCCTGCTGATCGCGGCGATGTCGCTGCCGGTGCTGCTTGGCGGCGGCCACGCCGTCGCGCAGGAGGCGACCACCACTCTCGACCCGATCAACATTCAGGAACGCGTCGAAAGCGCCTTTGGGACGGTCGACGGCTATGTCGCCTCCCAGGGCTCCACCGCCACCAAGACCGACACACCGTTGATCGAGACGCCGCAGTCGATATCGGTCATCACCAAAGACCAGATGGAAGCGCAGGCGGTGGACAGCCTGAATAGCGCGCTGCGTTATGCGCCAGGCGCAAGCGGCAATCTCTACGGCACCGACAATCGTGGCCACGGCTTGCAGATGCGCGGCATTTCGAACTCCAGCGGCGTCTTCTACAAGGACGGGCTGCAGCTCAAGGAGAGCAATTTCACGCTGTTCACGGCGCTCGATTCCTACGGCGCCGAACGCTACGAAATCCTGCGCGGGCCGGCGTCGGTTCTCTACGGCCAGGCAAGTCCTGGCGGCATCATCAACTATGTCAGCAAGCGCCCGACCGAGGAGACCCTCCGCGAGGTCGAACTCGGCGCCGGAAGCTTCGACCGCTATGAAGGAAAGTTCGACTTCAGTGGGGCTGTCAACGCCGACAAGTCGCTGCTGTTCCGCCTCACCGGCGCCGCGCACACCGGGGATACGCAGACAGACTTCGTCGAGGACGACCGCATCTTCATCGCGCCGGCGCTCACCTGGCAGCCCGATGCCGATACCAGCCTGACCATCCTCGCCAACTATCAGCGCGACCGGTCCGGGTGGGCGATGCAGTACCTGCCGGCATACGGCACGATCAGGCCGGGCAGAGACGGCAAATATCTGCCGAACAGTATGTTCGTCGGCGAACCGGACTTCGACACCTACAACAACGACCAGGCGTCGATCGGCTACGAATTCGATCACCGCTTCGACGAGACATGGCAGGTTCGCCAGCATGCCCGCTACGTCTATCTGAAGCACTATGAGGAAGGCGTCTTCGGCGGCGGGCTTCTGAATGATGAGGGCGACTATTCCCGCTATGCCGATGCCGGCGGCACCAGGCTCAGCGGCGTGACCATCGACAACCAGGCGCAGGCCGATTTCGAAACCGGGCCGCTCGCCCACACGCTGCTCGTTGGCCTCGACTACAAGCGCTACACCTACCGCGACTATGCCGCCAGCAACGATATGATCGGCGATGATTTCAATATTTTCGACCCGGTCTATGGCTACCCGGTCGGCGAAATGACGCCCTATACAGATACCGACACCACCCAATCGCAGGTCGGCCTCTACGCGCAGGACCAGATCAAGCTGGGCAACTGGCGGCTGACGCTGGGCGGCCGCCAGGACTGGGCCGACGCGAAAGTCCACGACAATCTGACCGGCGCTTTCGATCCGCGCCAGAAGGACGATGCCTTCACCAGCCGCGCCGGTCTGCTTTATCTCGCCGACAACGGCCTTGCTCCCTATGTCAGCTATTCCGAATCGTTCCAGCCGGTGTCCGGCCCCGACAGCAACGGCAATCCGCTCGTGCCCGAAACCGGCAAGCAGTACGAGGTCGGCCTGAAATACCAGCCGGTTGGCTGGAATTCCTTCGTCACCGTTTCGGCCTTCGACCTGACCCGGCAGAATGTCGTGCGCTACGGCGGTGTTGGCGCGCCCAACGACATCTTCCAGACCGGCGAGATCCGCTCGCGCGGCATCGAGCTGGAAGGCGTCGCGAGCCTTGATTCGGGCTTCGATTTCCGGGCGGCCTATACCTGGCTCGACACCGAGATAACCAGCCCGACCAGCATCAACGAGGATGGAACGAGCAACCAGGGCAACACGCCTTTCGGCGTGCCCGAACACGCGGCCTCGCTGTGGGCAAACTACACAGTCGGCAGCGGCAGATTGGAGGGCCTCGGGCTCGGTGCCGGTATCCGCTATGTCGGCTCGACCTATGGCGACGATGCCAACACTTTCAAGGTGCCGGCAGTCACACTTGTCGACGCCGCGCTCCACTACAAATGGCAGAATGCTCAGTTGAACCTCAATGTCAGCAATCTGTTCGACAAGCGCTATGTCGCCTCCTGTTTCGCGGAAAGCTTCGGCTGCTTTTATGGCGAGGGTCGCCGGATCAAGGGTTCGGTGAAGTACACATGGTGACCCTCGCGTGCAGGCCCGGACCCAATTGGCACCACTGACGCGGCGCCGGTGCCTTGCCGGCCTGGCCGCGACGAGCCTCGGTCTGCGCGGCAGCCCGGCGCGTGCGGCAAGGCCGCCGCGGATCGCCTGCCTCGAATGGACCTCGGCCGAGATGGTCATCTCGCTCGGGATCGGGCCGGTCGCGGTCGCCGACACCAAGGGCTACCGCGACTGGGTCGCGGGTCCGGCTCTTCCCGCCGGCTGCATCGATCTCGGCTCGCGCGGCGAGCCCAATCTCGAACTGCTGCTGGAACTCAAGCCCGACCTTATCATCGGCGCCTATGGGTACGGGTTGGACGAAGCTCCGTTCAAGCGGATCGCGCCACTACACACCGTGCCCTTCTACGATGGTACTGAAGCGCCTTATCGCCAGGCCGAAATTGAAACGCTGGAACTCGGCTTGCAACTTGACCGGGAGGCTGAAGCGCACCGGCTTATCCAGGAGACGGCGGCGGCAATCGCCCAGATCAGGGCACAATTTTCAGAGCGGGCAAAGCAGCCGCTCGCTGTGGTCAGCATGTTCGACGACCGTCACGTCCGCGTCTACGGCAAGGGCAGTCTGTTCCAGGACGTGCTCGACAGGTTGCGCCTCACCAATGCCTGGACGGCGCCGACCGATAGCTGGGGCTTTTCCATCCTGGGCATCGAAGAGTTGGTTGCGATCGGCAAGGCTCGCGTAATTTCTCTCGATCCGATTCCCCCGCATGTGAAGATCCGGATTAACCAGAGCAGCCTCTGGGCGAACCTTCCTTGCGTCAAAGCCGGCAACGTCAGGACAATCCCGCCGGTATGGCCGTTCGGCGGGCTTGCCGCCGCTGCCCGTTTTGCGACGTTTGTGGCCCGGGCATGACCATCATGCAGTCCACGGCCGGCCATCGTGCTCGTTTGACGGGGGGGATGCTCGTCGCCCTCGTCGGCGTGCCGGCGGTGCTCGCCGGATATCTCACCGCTGCCGGGCTTTTGCGCCTGTTGCCCGCCGACATGTGGTGGCAGTCGCTCGGAGCGACGGATCCTGCCGATCCGCGGCAGCTGCTTTACCGGCATGCCTTTCTGCCGCGTCTGGCGATCAGTCTGCTGGCCGGCGCGGCGCTCGGCCTGACCGGCACGCTGCTCCAGCAAGTGCTGCGCAATCCGCTCGCCGAGCCGACGACCATAGGCACCAATGCAGGCGCGACCGTCGCCCTGACGATCGCCACACTCTACGCGCCGTGGCTGCTGGAGCAAGGTCGCGAATGGGTGGCGCTCGCCGGCGGCGCCCTGTCGACGCTGGCGGTTTTGGCTCTGGCCCAGGGCCGGCGCTTCTCGCCGGTCGCGCTCATCATTTCCGGCCTGGTGGTCAGCCTCACATGCAGTTCAGCGAGCGCCCTGCTGATGGCGGCCAACCGCGAGTATTCCGAGGAACTGTTCATCTGGCAGAGCGGTTCGCTGATCCAGAACGGCGACGCCGTGGTGCTCGGGTTCGCGCCATGGCTCGCGCTGGCCGGCATTGCTGCCTTCCTTCTGCTCCGGCCGCTGCGGCTTCTGGACCTGAGCGACGAGGGAGCGGAAAGCCTCGGGGCGAAACCCGTGGTGACACGGCTGGCCGGGATGACTGTCGCCGTCGCGCTGAGCAGCATGGTGGTCGCAGCCGTGGGCGTTATCAGCTTTGTGGCGCTTGCGGCGCCGGCGCTGGTCAGGCTCGCCGGCGCACGGACATTGCGCCAGCGCATGATCTGGGCGTCCCTGGCGGGTGCCACGCTGTTGTGGCTGACCGACCGACTGGTGCAGGTCATGCCGTTTACCTCCGAAATTCCGGCAGGCGTGGCGACCGCTTTCCTCGGTGCGCCGCTGCTGTTTCTTCTCCTGCCGAAATTGCGCATCAATCCGGATCGGGACGGCGCCATGCTGTCTTCCGTGCGCAGGCGAAGCGAGTGGGCCTATCTGCTGGCCGGCCTCCTCGCGATGGCGCTTCTTCTCTGCGCCGCGCTTGTTGTCGGGCGAGGCGCGGCCGGCTGGCACCTAGCCCCGGTCGCCGAACTTGCCGACCTCCTGCCGCTCAGGGCGCCTCGCATCGTCGTCGCGGTTTCCGCTGGTATGATGCTAGGCGTGGTCGGCACGCTGATGCAGAGGATGACCGGCAATCCGATGGCGGCGCCCGAGGTGCTGGGTGTTTCGGGCGGCGCCTCGCTAGGCATCCTGCTGCTCTTCGTCGCGACTCCGACCGTCAACCGCCCGGCAATGATCGCGGCCGGTCTCGTCGGGGCTCTGGCCAGCCTGGCGATGATTTGGCAGACCGGCCGCAGGCAGCCCATCGCGAATGATCGGTTGCTGCTTTCCGGTGTCGCGGTGGCGACGATGGCGTCGGCATTCTCGGCGGTGATGCTCGCCAGCGGCGATCCTCGGCTCGATACGCTCATCGGCTGGCTATCCGGCTCCACCTACCGGGCCACCGCCAGCGATGCCATAATCGCCGCTGTGACGACGACTGCTCTGCTGGCCATCGTGCCCCTCACAATCCGCTGGCTGGAAATCCTGCCGCTTGGAGAAGCCGCCTCGCGCGGGCTCGGGCTTAGCCTCTTTCGCGTGCGGGCCATCCTCCTGGTGCTTATTTCGGTGCCGACGACAATAGCTACGCTGGTCATCGGGCCGCTGAGCTTCGTCGGATTGATGGCGCCGCACCTGGCCCGCATGCTCGGCCTTCAACGCGCCTTCCCGCAGCTTTTCGCATCCGCGATGCTTGGCGGTATGATCCTTGTTTCGGCCGACTGGGCCGGCCGGATGCTCATTTTCCCATGGCAGATTCCGGCGGGTTTGCTGGCTGCTCTGGTCGGAGGGCCTTATTTCATGGTGCTGATGTGGAAAGGCCGGCAATGAGCGGCACCGCCAAGTGCTTCGGGCTGGCGGCCACAATGCGCATTGTCCTGCCACGCTCAGCCGGCGCGTGCTTCCCGGATCACGCGAGACGCAAACGCGCCGGGCTGAGGGGCATCGGTTTCGCGGCGCGCCAGAGCGTTGCGCAGCAGCGCGATAGTTTCGCGGCCAGCCATTGCGATCTCGCGCGGCCTGTCGATGCCGACGATCATGAATTCCTCGATTCCCAGGGTCGCATAAGGAAGCAGCGACAACGCGACCTGCGCCGGCGGCCCGGCAATTTCGACCGCCTTTTGGCCGGAGACAGCGGCATTGTCCTCCGAACGGATCCGGACGGGAAGCGCGAAACGCAGCTTGTGGGCCCGGCCGTGTTCGGCGGCGGCACTGCGCACCCGCTCCATCAGCTGCCGGATCTCGTCGAGCGAACCCGGCGCCAGTTCAAAGACATCGGCATGCCGCCCGGCGACCCTGAGCGCCGTTCCGGACTGTCCGCCCATGCGGATGGCCATCTCGGCGCTATGCGGTCCCTTGCGCGGCACATAGCCGCCCCTGACGCTGTAGAAGGCGCCTTCATGATCGAACGGCCTGTCGTTCGACCACAACCGCTTCAGCAGCACCAGATATTCGTCGATCCGCTGCCAGATGAGCGTGTGGCCGACCGCACGTGCCTCGGCATCGTCGTCGTTGAGCGGCTCGCTGAGCATCCTGAGCGACAACCGCCCGCCGCTTTTTGCGTCGAGGGCCGCCAATTGCCGTGCCGCCGCCGCCGGCTCGATAACGCCCGCCCAATGCGTGAGAACGACCTCAAGCGATGAGGTGCGGTCAAGCGCCCGGGCGGCAATATCCATATTGGTCAGCAGCCCGCCCGGATCGTCGACGATGATCTTTTGGAAGCCGACGTCCTCGATCAGCGACAGCTTTGACGCGGTTTCCGCGAAATCGTTGAAAAACGGCACGGTTAGGTCGGCGGGGTGAGTTTTACCGGGAACATGCGTGAACTCGATCGGCATTGCCATCTCCTCCATCACGTTGAGATCAGGGCGCGCAGAAGCACACCGGCATTCGGTTCATTCAACTCCGATATTGCGAAACGGCAGATCGCTATCCCTGTAAGTCAGGACCCGATCACTCAGGGCTCCATGATCAGGGAATAAGACCCAGAACGACTGCCCCGGTGAACACGAACGCAAGGGCAAAGACGAGATAGGCAAAGGCGCCCGCATAGGCCGGCCGCCAAGTCTGTTCAGAACCAAGCCTTTGGCCTTTGCGGGCAGTCCGGGCGTTCTGGAAATAGGACATATCGACCTCCGTCTCAGCGGTTAATCTATAAAATCAGTAGACTTTGTCGAGTGCTATTTTCCAGCGATCCTTGGAATGTTTTTCTCCAACCGGATGACAATTTGGTTTGTTTGCTGCTTAGCTCGGCACGTCCGGGGCCGATCGGCCCGATGGCAAAACGCCGGGCTCATGCGGGCGGAGGGACAGGGATTGCGGAGCGGCCGCCTATTTGCTGGGCGGCCTGTAAGCTTCCAGACCGAATAGCATCAGCACGAGCGACACCAGGAAGAACCCAACCGCCACGCCGAGCGCGATCCGGGCGTAGAGTCTATAAACGTCGCTCATGATGGTGCCGAACACCCGTCGCGCCGGGGCATCGGCTGGGCGCGATTTCTCGTCAAGGTAGAGCCAGACTTCGGTGTGCTTGGGATTCTTGCTGGCTGCGGTCGTGGCTTTCCACATCAGTGCCAAAACCATGGTCAGCGTGAGGAACGCGCCGGAGCGGAAGGCGGACACCGGGCTGAAGGAGAAGCCGACCATGACACAGCCGATGGCAAGCGATCCGAACATCACGGCGCGCCCGATGCACTCCACAGCAACCCGCCTGATCTCATCCATCGGCCGCCTCGGCAACAAACTGGCCGACAATGTGCGAGCGCTGCGACCGGATCAAATCACGTTAAGGCGAATGTGCCGCCTGGACGGGTGTACCTTCGGGATTCAGTAATAGACGTGCAGGGCGCGTAGCTCTCCGGCGCATCTTTGCGAACGCCATAGCCTGAAATTCGGCCATCGACGCGGCCCGCCGGCGCGCTCTATGCTGCAGGGCGAGCAGGATCGACCTTTCCGGCATCGACAGAGTACTGTCTCGGCAAGCCGGGACATCCGGCAGAGGAAGGTTATCGGCTATGCCGAAAGGGACGAAACTAAAGCCGGCGACCGGCGCGACACCGCTGATAGCAATTGCGGCCGCCGCCGTTGACACCGAAACAACCGGGCCCGACGCCACCAAGGCGCGCGTGGTCCAGATTGGCGCGATCGGCATCGCCCATGGCAAGGTCGTCCGGGAATCTGAGCTCGCTCTCCTGATCGATCCCGGTGAAGCAATCCCGCCTGAGGCCTCGCTAGTCCACGGCATCACGGATGCCGATGTTGACGGAGCCGGGAGCTTCCCGGATGCATGGGCGCAATTCCAGGAGTTCGTCGGGGATCGCATCCTCGTCGGCCACTCGATCGGCTTCGACCTGGCGGTATTGGAGCGCGAATGCCGACGCGCCAGTTTGCCCTGGGCAAAGCCTCGGGCGCTGTGCGTCCGGCTTCTTGCAACCATAGCAAATCCCAATCTGGCGGACCATTCGCTGGAGACGATCGCCGCCTGGCTTCGCCTGGAGATAGCTGGCCGCCATTCGGCTCTGGGCGATGCGATCGCGGCGGGAGACATCTTTGCCGGGTTGATACCGGAGTTGCGCAAGCGCAACATCCGAACACTCGGAGAGGCCGAAGTCGCCTGCCTTGCCCTTTCGGATGCTCTCGAAGCCGGCCATCGCGCGGGCTGGGCCGAGCCGGTGTCGCGACCCCAGGCTCCCGCGTTTCAGCCGGTTGATCCCTATGCCTATCGCCATCGCGTCGGCAGCCTCATGAGCAGCCCGCCAGTCGTGGTGAAGTCGACCAAACCGACAAGGCAGGTCATCGACCTCATGGTCAAGCGCAAGATCAGCTCGGTCCTGGTGTCCGACGGAGGAACGCCGGATCGACCGATTGAGGAGTATGGCATCGTTACCGAGCGTGACCTGCTGCGCCGCATATCGTCCGACGCCGAGCGGGCTTTTGACATGCCGGTCGGAAGCATCGCAACGCGACCGCTGATAAGCATCCGCGCCGCCGCCTTCGCTTATCGGGCGATCGGCCGCATGGATCGGCTGAAAGTCCGCCACCTCGCCGTCCGCGACGCCGAGGGCGTGCCGGTCGGCGTGCTTTCGGCGCGTGACCTGCTGAGGCTTCGCGCCGCCGCTGCCATCGATCTCGACGACACGATCGAACATGCCAAGGACGCCGCCGAACTGGCGGCCACCTGGTCGATGCTGCCGGGCGTGGTTCGTTCGCTCATCGGCGAAGCAATCGACCCGCGCGTGGTGGCGGAAATTATCAGCGATGAACTTTGCTCGCTTACCCGCCGCGCCGCCGTGCTTGCCGAACAACAGATGCAGATCGAAGGTCACGGCCCGCCGCCCTGCGTCTACGCCGTGCTCGTGCTCGGCTCGGGCGGCCGTGGCGAAAGCCTGATGGCCCCCGACCAGGACAACGCAATCGTCTTCGCAGATGGCGAGCCGGGCGGGGCCGAAGACAGCTGGTTCAAAAATCTCGGGACCAAGCTCGCCGACATGCTCGACGCCTCCGGCGTACCGTACTGCAAAGGCGGGGTAATGGCCGCGAACGCCGCATTCCGCGGAAGCCTCGGCACCTGGAAGGGGCGCGTCGAAGATTGGGTTCGCCGCCTACGGCCGGAGGACCTGCTCAACGTCGATATCGTCTACGATCTGCGGCCGGTCCACGGCGACACGACGTTGGCCGCGCAGTTCATCGAATATGCGTATGACCGTGGCCACGCCGAGCCGGTATTCGCGAAGCTTCTCGGCGAGCAGATGACGACCGGCAATCCCTTCACTGTTTTTGGCGGCTTTCAGCTTGAAAATGGCCGGCTGGACATCAAGAAGTATGGCCTTTTTCCGATCGTCGTGACCGCACGCACGCTTGCAATTCGCCACGGCATCCGCGAGCGGAGCACGCGTGTCCGGCTCGAGAAACTGATCGCGCAGGATATCGGCGGCGAGCGCGACATGAAGGCGATGCTGGCCGGCCATTCCATGCTGATCGGCTTGCTGCTCGCTCAGCAGACGCATGACATCTACGCCGGTATACCGGTATCTAACCGCATTGAGATCAATGCCCTGACGCGCGAGCAACAATCAGAGCTCAAGAGCCTCATCAAGCGCCTCCAGTCGGCACCCGACCTGGTGCGGGACCTGATGTTCGCATAGCCGGCGACGCTCGGACGGTGCGAGGCCGAACGGGGAGCCCTGGATATCGGCGCGCCGGAACAAAGCTCAGATGCGCGCCGCGCCCAGCAACTCGTCGACGAGGGCGCTGCGGTCAGCCTGCGCAAGGAAATCCTCATGCGCGCGCAGCAGATTCATTCTCAGGAAGTTGAAGATGTAATCGTAGTCGTTGGTCAGGAGGTTGGGGTGGATCGGGACCATCTCGAAAACCGTTCGCGCCAGCGGCTCGGGGATTTCGCGCACCGGCCGCGGCGGACCGATCTGCGTGGCGGCGAGGCGCTGACGGGTGAGCTCGGCGGCGTTCTCCCAGAAAGTCGGGGGCGAGCCCTCCGGAACGGCATATTTGGAGAAGCTTGCCAAGGCCACTTTTTCCAGCGCCGCTGGCAGGCCTCGCTGGCGCAAGCCGGCGGGTTCGCGCAGCGCACCCTCCACCATTTCCGCAACGATGGCATAGCACGCAGGGTAGGCGCGCCAGCGTGAATGGTTGAGCGCCGCCTGGAACTCCTTCTCGCTGAACAGCTTCTGCCAGTAGACCCCTGCCCTGACGCGGCAGAACTCGACGATGCTTTTCTGGGCCAGAAAGGCGGCGCGCGAATCCATGAAGTCAGCCAGATCGTCGACGCTGACGATCGGCTGCGGCTTGCGCAGGAACGCGGGCAATAGGTCGTTCAGCAGGCCCATGACGCTCTCCCTTCGGTTTTGTTTCCAACCGATGTCGACCGTTTAGCCTCCGCGACGCCGCGCCGCCAGCCCCCATACCGATTCAAGTCCTCTCACCGGTTCTCCAGTCCTCTCATCGATTCTAAAGTCGTATGAACAGAAGCGGCAAGAAGTGTTACTCCTATAAAGTTACGGTCACTGATTCTATACCTGACCGCTACACATGCCGGAGGGCTTCCGCGTTAGCGGAAGAGGCAAGCTTTAAACGGCGCCTTGCGGCCGAGACGGTTCGCAAGCTGCCAACCAAGGGAGGTTCAACGCTATGGCGACACCAGACCGCGTAAGTTATTGGAACAAGACCAAGAGCCTCATGTTCGTCATGCTGGGCCTGTGGGTGTTCTTCGGCTACGTCATCCACATGTTCGTGGAGCAACTCAACACCATCGTCATTTTTGGTTTTCCGCTCGGCTTCTACATGGCCGCTCAGGGTTCGCTCATCGCCTTCGTCGTCATGCTGTTCTGGTTCGCACGGCGCCAGAACGCAATCGACGAAGAGCATGGCGTCAATGAAGAATGATCGGGGGAACTTCAATGGCTAACATGACAGCGACTACGGCAGGCGGAGGCGACTTCACCTCCAATCTCGGCCGCATCTACGGCATTTACACCGGCGGCTTCATCGCCTTCATCATTCTGATGGCGATCATCAGCGCGATGGGCGTCCCGAACAGGATCATCGGCTATCTGTTCGTGGCGTTCACGATCACAATCTACGCCGTCATCGGCATTGTCAGCCGCACCATGCAGGTCGGCGAGTACTACGTGGCGGGGCGCCGGGTCCCGGCGATATACAATGGCATGGCGACCGGCGCTGACTGGATGTCCGGCGCGTCCTTCGTCGGCATGGCAGGCACTCTCTATCTGCTCGGCTATGACGGCCTCGCCTTTGTGCTGGGCTGGACCGGCGGCTACGTGCTCGTGGCCATCCTCGTTGCCCCCTATTTGCGCAAGTTCGGCGCCTACACGGTTCCAGACTTCCTGTCGGCGCGCTATGGCGGCAATCTGGCGCGCTTCATCGGCGTGATCGTGCTGTTCTCCTGCTCTTTCACTTATGTGGTAGCGCAGATCTACGCGACCGGCATCATCTCGGCACGCTTCCTCGGCCTCGACTTCAACGTCGCTGTCTATGTCGGCCTTGCGGGCATCCTGGTCTGTTCGATGCTGGGCGGCATGCGCGCCGTCACGTGGACGCAGGTCGCGCAGTACATCGTGCTCATCATTGCCTACCTGATCCCCGCCATCTGGATGTCCACCGTGAAAACCGGCGTGCCGATACCGCAATTGATGCAGGGCCAGGCACTCGTGGGCATCACCGCACTTGAAACGGCGCAGAACATAGCGGTGCATCACATCACGCCATTCGTGCATGGCGGCTACAATGCGCTCAACTACTTCTTGCTTATTCTCTGCCTGATGGTCGGAACGGCATCCCTGCCGCACGTCCTGATGCGATATTTCACCACTCCGTCGGTGCGTGAAGCGCGTGTCTCGGTCGCCTGGTCACTGCTGTTCATCTTCATCCTCTACTTCACTGCGCCGGCTTACGCGGCGTTTGCCAAGTGGACGATGCTCGAACTGGTGGCATCGGGCCTGACGCCCGAAAACATCAGTGAAAAAGCCGGATGGATGATGCGCTGGGCGGCGGCCGACGGGACGCTCGTACAGATCTGCGGCCAGGCTGCCGTCGACGCCGCGGCGATCGCAGCGGCTTGCGCCGACAAGGGCGTGACGGCACTTTCCTTTGCCGACATCACCCTCAATGCCGACATGATCGTGCTGGCCACGCCCGAAATGGCCGGCATGCCTTACGTCATCTCGGGCCTCGTCGCCGCCGGCGGTCTTGCCGCTGCGCTGTCGACGGCTGACGGCTTGCTGCTGGCCATCGCCAATGCGCTCAGCCACGACATCTACTACAAGATGATCGACCAGAATGCGCCGACCGCCCGCCGTCTGGTGGTGTCGCGTATTTTGCTCGTGCTCGTGGCCATCGCCGCCGCCTATGTGGCGTCGACCAAGCCGGGCGACATCCTCGCCATGGTGTCATGGGCATTCTCGCTCGCCGCCGCGGGTCTGTTCCCGGCGCTGGTGCTCGGCGTTTGGTGGAAGCGCGCGAACTCTGCCGGCGCCGTCGCGGGCATGATCGCCGGTTTCGGCATCTGCCTCTATTATTTGCTCGGTACCCGCTACGGCGCAGTAGGATTCTACGAGATGTGGAGTGGCCTGTCCGCGGCATCGGCTGACGCCGTTGCGAAATATGCCGAGCTGAAGACGGCTTGGGCTTCTGCGGCTCCGGACGCGCAGGCCGCTGCATGGGCGGCGCTAGACAAGCACGCCCAGACCATCGCCAACTGGTGGGGCGTCAAGAACCTGTCGGCAGCCGCGTTCGGTCTGCCTATCGGCTTCCTGGTCATGATCGTTGTCTCCAGGCTGACAAGGGAGCCATCTTTGGCAATGCAGGAGTTCATCGAGGAACTGCGCATACCTCGCGGCAAGCAGATGATGGAAGAAAAGACTGCCTGATCCGCATAGCGATCGGCGCTCGAAGCGGGGTCCGGCGACGGACCCCGCTTTCATTTCGGAGGCGTCGCTGGCATAACGCGGCGGCGCCGCTGCTTGGGAAATCCCACATGAACGATTTCTGGTCCTATTGGTATTTCCACATACCGAATTTCATCCTTGCTGCGGTGATGTACACGCTGATGGGGCGTCTCCTGCTCGGCCTCTTCGTGCCCGAAAGCTGGGACAACTACATCTGGCGCTTCTTCAAGACCGTCACGGACCCGTCCCTGCGGATCGTGCGGACCATTACGCCGTCGATCCTGACCCAGCCGGTGGTGATCGTCTTCAGCGTGCTCTGGCTTATGGCCTTGCGCGTGGGCTATCTCGTCTTGCTGATCAATTTCGGCGTTGCGCCGATGGCTTCACAAGGGGGTTGAGGCAATGGACAGAAACGCTCTTGTGCCGGTCATGGCGGTCGCCATCGTCAACGGTATCTTTTCGCCGTGGGTGCTGTTGGTGTTCCTGTTCTATCCGGTCTGGTATCCGGGCTGGGCGCCTCCCTTAAGCCAGATCGTTTACATGGCAAGTGCGCTGATCCTGTCGACGATGACCATCATGCTCGCCGGCGTACCGGCCGCGCTTTATGAGCGCTGGTCGGCGCAGCCCAGGAGCATCGTCGTCTCGTCCATCTGGCTTGCCGGCACGGTTTTGTTGACGCTGCCGGCGCTGCCGAATGTGATGCGGGCGCTAGGCGGCGGCTGAGAATTCCTTCGGCTCGGGCTAAATCAACCGGCTTTCAACCAGCGGGCAGCGGCCGTGTCCTCTGAGCGCGTGCTGAACGCTGAAGCGGAAGCGGGGCTCCGGCCACGACCATATTGCCGTGGTGTGCAGTTCATGACCCTCTTGAAAGCCGTACTGAAGGCGCTTTCGGACTCGTAGCCGAGCGACAGGGCAATGACGGAAATTGGGTCGCTGGAATTCGCCAGCCTGTCTCCCGCCAGCAGCATTCGCCAATTGGTCAGGTACTCCATCGGTGACGTCCCAACCATCTCCTTGAACTTCAGGGCAAAGGTCGATCGCGACATGCCGGCACGCGCCGCCAGCTCCTGCAACGTCCAGCGATGCGCCGGATCGTCATGGATGGCGTTGATCGCAGCAGCCATCTGTCTATCTGCCAGGGCGAAAAACCATCCAACGCCTCCCAGCCCTTCCGCCAGATGCAGGCGCAGGGCCTGGACCAACATCATGTGGGCGAGGTGTTGCGCGACCAGGAAACCGCCCGGCTGCGGCTCGTGCAGTTCCTGCATCATCCGCTCCACCGACCAGCGCAGCGCCGCCTGATCGGTTTCTTTCCGGATATGGACGATGGGCGGCAGCATGCCTAACAGCATGCCGGCATGACTGCCGGTCACGGCGAAGCGGCTGCCGACAAGAAAAAAATCACCGCCGCCATTATACGTCACGACGCCGCCAGCCCGCGCGGGGGGAAAAATCGTGCCGGCTCCGACAGGCGTCAAAGTCATGTCGCTTGCGAGGCGGAAAGGCCGCCCGCTCGGCAGCACGAAACAGTCCCCCTTCTCCAGCCGCACCGCATCGGCAACGCCTTCCACTGACAGCCAGCACCCGCCGGAAACCACAGCGTAGCATTTGATAAGTTCGTGCTGGTCGGAGAACTGGATTGACCAGTTTCCACCCGCGTCGAAGCCGGCGGACACATAACTGCGTGGCTTCAAAAGCGACAGCACATCTGAAAGCGGATCCATGGGCGTCCCGGACGATTGCGAAGATAATACGGACTTTACAGCATAGATCACATTTCCTCAACCGGCTATTTAATAACAACGTTTCCGGCAATGGGACAACATTCGAAGTAATAATAAAATAATTGAAACATTTACGATATCATCGTCACGGATACCACAGAAAAGTCTACGGATAAGACGGATAAAATTGCCATCATCACTGAAAGAAATCAGAAGATCGCGCCAGTTAAGGGAACAATAGCCATGACAGCGTTCACGATCAATGGACGGGCGGTGGATCTCGCCGCTGCGCCAGACACGCCGCTCTTGTGGGTGATACGGGAGCATCTGAAACTCACCGGCACCAAATTCGGCTGCGGCATCGCGCAGTGTGGCGCCTGCACCGTTCACATCGACGGCGAACCGACGCGCTCCTGCGTGACCATGCTCCAGGACGTTGCCGGAATGGAGGTGACGACGATCGAAGGCCTGTCGCCGGACGCCAGCCATCCGCTGCAGCAGGCCTGGATCACTGAGCAGGTGCCGCAATGCGGCTATTGCCAGTCGGGGCAGATCATGCAGGCGGCGGCGCTCCTCAAGAGCAACCCCAACCCCACCCGCGATCAGATCGTCGAACACATGGACGGCAATATCTGCCGCTGCGGAACCTATGTGCGCATCATCAGCGCCATTCAGCGCGCCGCACGGGAGGCCTGAGCCATGATCAAGAGATTGCAGCTGCACACCAGAGCGCTCTCGCGGCGCAGCTTCCTCATCACCATCGGCGTCACCGGCATCGCAGTTGCGTTCGGAGGACTGCTCCAGGACGCCTCAGGCGCCAGCGTGGCGCCGACGGTCGAGGGCAGCTACCGGCCGAACGCCTGGCTGACCATCGCGGCCGACGGCACCGTAACCATCATGTCACCCGCATCCGAGATGGGGCAGGGTATCATGACGACGCTACCGCTGCTCATCGCCGAGGACATGGACGCCGACTGGCACAAGGTTCGCGTCGTCCAGGCTCCGTCCGACGCAGAGAAGTACGGCAACCCTGGCTTTTACGGTGTACAGCTCACCGGTGGCAGTGAATCCACGCGGGGCTATTACAATATGCTGCGCCTGGTCGGCGCCCAGACCCGCAAGATCATCCTGGCAAGTGCCGCCGCCATGCTGAACGTTCCGGTGAGCGAACTCACGACGGAGCCCAACCGGGTCGTGCACGCGCGATCGGGCCACTCGCTCGACTACGGCGAGGTCGCCGCGGCCGGCGCGCTTCCGGATCCGCTGCCGCAGGCGACCGATGCCAATCTGAAGCCGAGCGATCAGTGGCGCTATATCGGAAAGCTGACGATACCGCGTGTCGACGTGCCCTCGAAGGTCGACGGCACCGCAATCTTCGGCATCGACGTGCAGCTCCCTGACATGCTGTACGGAGCGGTGCTGCGGGCGCCGGTTCAGAGCGAACAGCCGGAAACCATCGACGATGCCGAAGCCAGGGCCGTGCCGGGCATCACGCAAATCCTGCCGTTGCCTTACGGCGTCGGCATCATCGGCGAAACGGTCGAGGCGACGAAGCGGGCCAAGGACCTGCTCAAAATTGTGTGGACCACGTCGTCGCGGATCCGTAGCTACACCAGCGATCGGCTTTTGGAAGAATATCGCCGCATTGGCCGCGACCTCGCTCAAACCGGCGTCAGCGCTGCCGCGGAGGGCGACGCACAGGCCGCGATCTCGAAGGCCGCAACTGTCATCGAGGTCGATTACATGAGCGACCATGTCCACCACGCGACCATGGAGCCGATGAACGCCACGGCGCTGGTGACGGGCGATACGGTTGAAATCTGGGCGCCGACGCAAGGCCCAACAGGCACTCAGGGCTTTGCCGCGGAGGTAGCAGGCACCACCCCTGACAAGGTCAAGGTGAACACCACCCTGCTCGGTGGCGGCTTTGGCCGCAAAGCCGAGGCCGACTTCATCATTGATGCAGTGTCGCTGGCCAAGGCGGTGCAAGGCCGCCCGGTCAAGGTCATCTGGAGCCGCGAAGACGACGTCCAGCATGGCAAATACCGGCCGCTCGAGGCGCAACATGTGCAGGTCGGGCTCGACGTCGACGGCAACATCGTCGGCTGGCGGCACCGCATCGTGGCGGATTCCATTTTTGCCCGCACGATGCCGCAGCTGTTCGAGAGCGAAGGCGGCCACGACAGTGTGGTGACCGAAGGCGCGCATTTCAACTATGCCGTCCCCGCGCATCAGATCGAGTATATCCGTAGGGATAACGGC
The DNA here is from genome assembly GCF_003997585.1 of Mesorhizobium sp. M5C.F.Cr.IN.023.01.1.1. Taxonomy (NCBI): domain Bacteria; kingdom Pseudomonadati; phylum Pseudomonadota; class Alphaproteobacteria; order Hyphomicrobiales; family Phyllobacteriaceae; genus Mesorhizobium; species Mesorhizobium sp. M5C.F.Cr.IN.023.01.1.1. The sequence goes on from NZ_RZSU01000020.1 coordinate 56,358, forward strand.
CTTGATATAGGCTTCTGGTTCGGGGTCGGGGTTGGCTATACTAGGTTCGGCATCGAATGTGTCATCGACGAAATCGCGACCGCCAAGGAGGTCGATCCTGTGGCGCTTCGGCTCGAGCTCCTGAAAGACCAGCCGCGAGCGCGCAAGGTCATCGAGACCGTCGCGCGGATGGCGGAATGGGACCGCCAACGCGACGGGCGGGCGCTGGGCATCGCCTATTCCGATGCCTTTGGCTCCCACTGCGCCGAGATCGCCGAGGTCTCGCTTGACCGCGAGACTGGCGAGATCCGCGTGCACACCGTGTGGTGCGCTGTCGATCCGGGAATAGCGGTACAGCCGCGCAACATCGAAGCGCTGATGATTACCGGGATCACGGGCGGCGCCAGCCATGCGCTGTTCGAGCAGATCAACATCGTCGATGGCGAGGTGCAGGAATCGAACTTCGATACCTATCGGGTGATACGCATGTCCGAGGCGCCCGACATCAAGGTCACCGTGATTCCAACGCCCGAGAATCCGATCGGAGGCGTCGGCCAGGTCGGGCTGCCGCCGATCGGTCCCGCAATCGCCAACGCGGTGGCGCGGCTCACCGGCGGCGTGCGGCTCCGGCACTATCCGTTCCTGCCCGAGCGGGTGCTGGCGGCGCTCAACGCCTGAATTGAAGGTGCTCACCACCTCGCCTCGTTGCCCTCATGGCGGTCGCCTGGATGATTCAGGCGACCGCCATCGACCGGGAACGCGAGGGCCATCTATCCCCGTCGATCGCGAAATGCGGTCACGACACGAAGTGAGAGATCCATATGATCGTCGTCACCACACCTACAGGCAGCATCGGCCACCAAGTCCTTGAGACTCTCCTCGGCAGCGACGAGCCTATCCGCGTGATCGCGCGCGACCCCTCCCGTCTGCCCTCGCACACGCGGGAGCGCGTCGAGGTCGTGCAGGGGTCGCATAGCGACATCGGCGTCGTCAACAATGCGTTCGCTGGCGCCGACGCCGTGTTCTGGCTGGTGCCCCCAAACGTCCACGCCGAGAACGTCGAGGCAGCCTATGTGGATTTCAGCCGGCCGGCCTGTGACGCGATCAAGAGCCGGGGAGTGAAACGGGTCGTCGCGGTGTCGGCCCTTGGTCGCGGGACGGCGGTGGCCGGGAAGGCCGGACATGTGTCATCGTCGCTGGCAATGGACGATCTGATTGCGAGCACGGGCGTGAGCTACCGGGCGCTGACGATGCCTTCGTTCATGGACAACATCTTGCGCCAGGTGGTGCCGATCAGGAGCCAGGGCATGTTCTTCTGGCCAATCTCCGGGAAACGCAAGCTTCCTACCTGCGCCACCCGCGACATCGCCGCTGCCGCCGCCAAGCTGCTGCTCGACCCCACCTGGAGCGGACAAGACTGTGTCCCAATCCTCGGCCCAGAGGACCTGTCCTTCAACGACATGGCGCAGATCATGTCGCAAGGTGCTGGGAAAACCAGTGCGCTTTGAGCAGATCTCCTTCGAGGCATTCAGAGCGGGTTTCATCGAACGCGGCGCCTCCGACGCTTTCGCGCAGGGTATGGTCGACATGCTGGAAGCCAAGAACGAAGATCTCGATACCGCCGAGCCGCGCACTCCACAGTCCACCACCCCCACAAGCTTCCGCCAATGGTGCCAGGACATACTGAAGCCGGCGGTCCTCGGCTAATGCATGTCGCGCAAAGGTGTGCAGCGGTTTTGCGATAGCGACATGCATAAGACAACAATCTAAAGCGCGTCGTCGGTCGAATTGCGACGCGCTTTAGAGCAATTCCAGGAAAAGTGTGAACGGTTTTCCGTCCGGAATTGCGCAAAACAAAGAGATAGAGCGGTTCGGCGTTTCCGTGAAACGATGAACCGCTCTAGTCAGCGTTCTTCCCGGCGAAACGGCTTGAGCAGCGCCGAAGGCGCGACGGCGTTGCGCGACATCACCGCCATGGCGACGATGGTGAAGATGAAGGGCAGCATCAGGAATGCCTCATAGGGGATGTGGCCGAGCCCGCTCGCCTGCATGCGCAACTGCAAGGCATCGACGAAGGCGAACAGCAGGGCCGCTCCCGCCGAACGCCAGGGATCCCAGCGGCCGAAGACGACGAGCGCGATCGCCACCCAGCCGCGCCCTGAGACGAGGCCGAAAGTGAAGGCGTTGAACTGCACCATCGACAGGAAGGCCCCAGCCAGCCCCATCAGGGCGCCGCCGAGAATCACCGCCTGGAAGCGCGTGGCGATAACGCCGACGCCGGCCGAATCGGCGGCGCGCGGATTTTCGCCGACCATCCGCACGGACAGGCCCCACGGCGTCCGGTAGAGCACGGAGGCGGCCAGGGGAACGGCTGCCATCGCCATGTAGACCAGCGAGAACTGGTTGAACACCGCTGGTCCGAGCACCGGGATGTCGGAGAGAACAGGAATCGGCAGCGTCTCGAAACTCTTGATGCTGGGCGGCACCGATTGCTGGCCGAAGATCAGCCGGTAGAGGAAATAGGCAAGCCCCGATGAGAACAGTGTCACGCCGATGCCGCAGACGTGCTGGCTGAGGCCGAGCGCCACCGTGAACAGCGCATGCACGGCACCCATCAGCGCACCGGTGACAACTGCCGCAAGCACGCCGAGCCACAGGCTGCCGCTGAGGCTGGTCGCGGTGAAGCCGGTCATCGCCGACAACAGCATGATGCCCTCGATGCCGAGATTGAGCACGCCGGCCCGCTCGGAGAACATCTCGCCCAACGTCGCAAAAGCCAGCGGCGTGGCGATGCGGATGATGGCGGCGAGGAAGCCGACCTGAAAAATCTGTTCGAGCACCACGCTCATTTGGCTGTCCCCACGCGGCGGATGCGGTAGGCGGTGAACAGCAGCGCCACCAGCATGGCGAGCAGCGCGGTTCCCTGGATGACGTCGCTGAGGAAGGCCGGAACGCCGGTGGCCCGCGACATTGCCTCGGCACCGGTCATGACGGCGGCGAGGAAGAGCGCCGCCGGCACCACGCCGAGCGGGTTGAGCCTCGCCAGCATGGCAACGACGATGCCGGAATAGCCATAGCCCGGCGAGATGTCGCTCATCACCTGGAAATGCACGCCGCCGACCTCGCCGGCGCCGGCAAGCCCGGCCAGCGCGCCGGACAGCAGCGCCGTCGAGATCAGCACGCGCTCGACATGAATGCCGCCATAGCGCGCAGCTTCGGGATTTTCGCCGATGACCCTGATCCTGAAGCCGAGCGTCGTGCGCGCGATCAGGAACCAGACGACCGGCGCAGCAAGGAACGCCGCCACAACGCCGAGATGCAGCCGCGTGCCTTCGAGCAGCACCGGGAAATTCGCGGAATCCTCGATCGGCGGCGAGATCGGGTAGCCGCTGAACGTGTCTTTCCACGGGCCCTCGATCAGCGCCATCAGGGCGTAGAAGATGACCGAGTTGAGCAGCAGCGAGCTGACCACGTCATCAACACTAAATTTGACGCGCAGCGTCGCCGGCACCAGGGCGACTGCGGCACCGGCGGCAGCGCCTGCCACCGCCATCAGAAGCATGGCGAGCGGCCCCGGCATCGGGATGGCCCCGACCGCGCAGCTCGCCACCGCACCGGCCAGCAACTGCCCCTCGGCGCCGATATTCCAGAATTTGGCACGGAAGGCGACGGCGACGGCCAGCCCGGTAAAGATCATCGGGGTCGCGCGCACCAGCGTTTCGGTGATGGCGTAGCTGTCGCCCAGCGACGCCGAGAACATCACGCCATAGGCTTCGATGACGCCGGCACCGGCTAGCGCGATGAGGCCGCTGCACAGCACCAGCGTTGCGCCGATCGCCAGCAGCGGCAGAGCGAGATTGAACCAGCCGGGCGTGCTGGTGCGGGCTTCGAGGCGAAACATCAGGCTGTCCCCTCCGCCCCGGTCATCATCAGGCCGAGCCGCGCAATGGTCGCGTCGGCGCTGTCGAGCGTGCCGACGATCCGTCCCTCATACATCACCGCGATGCGGTCGCAGAGCATGAGCAGCTCTTCGAGATCCTCGCCGAGGACGATGATGCCGCAGCCCCTGCCACGCATGTCGAGGAACTTTTCGTGGATGAAGCGCGCCGCACCGATGTCGAGACCGCGCGTCGGCTGCGACACGATCAGCACCTTGGGGTCGAAGGCGAGCTCGCGCGCCAGCAGCGCCTTTTGCAGATTGCCACCGGACAGCACTCCGGCCCGCGTCATCGGTCCGGGGCAGCGTATGTCATAGGCCTTGATCTGCGCTTCGGCGAAGGCGCGGATCGCATCCGGCCTGAGCAGGCCGTTGCGGCTGAACGCCCCCGTGCCGATGCGCGGCAGCACCATCGAATCCGCCAGCGGCAAATTGGTGACCAGCCCGGTCGTCATCCGGTCTTCCGGAATGCGCCCGAGCCCGAGCGCCTGCACCTCGCGAGGCGAGAACCGCGAGACCATTTTGCCGGCTATCGTCATCCGGCCGGCATCGGGCGCGCGAACGCCGGAGATCACCTCGGCAAGCGCCCGCTGGCCATTGCCCGCGACACCGGCAATGCCGAGGATCTCGCCGGCACGCACGAAGAGCGACACGTGGCGCAGCGCCATGCCGGAATGCCGCGACGTCGAGATGCCGTCGAGGGTCAGCACCGCGGCACCTGGCGTCGATGGTCCCCTGGCCGGCGGAACGATCTCGTGGCCGCACATCAGCCGCGCCATCTCCGAGGATGTCGTGCTTGCGGGGGTATCGACGCGCCCGGTCACTCGGCCATGCCGCAGCACCACGCAGCGATGGGTGAGCGCCCTAACCTCGTTGAGCTTATGCGAGATGAAGATGATGCCGAGGCCCTGGGCCGCCATCGAGCGCAGCGCCGAAAACAGCCCGTCGACCTCTGTCGGCGCCAGCACCGCCGTCGGCTCGTCGAGGATCAGCAGCCTTGCACCGCGAAACAGAGCCTTGACGATTTCGAGCCGCTGCTGCTCGCCGATCGATAATGCCGAGACGGGAAGGTCCGGATCAAGCGTGAGCCCGTGCTGCCGGCCGATCTCGCCCAGCCGCGCCAGCCCGCCGACGCGATCGATCCGGCCCGACTTTCCGGGAATGCCTATCAGCAGGTTTTCCAGCACCGAAAGCCGCGGTGCGAGATGAAAGTGCTGGTGCACCATGCCGATGCCGGCGGCAAGCGCGTCGGCCGAGCTGTTGATCGTCACCGGCCGGCCCTGAACCAGGATCTCGCCGACGTCGGGCGCATAGGCGCCGAACAGCACGTTCATCAGCGTCGTCTTGCCGGCGCCGTTTTCACCCAGCAGCCCGAGAATCTCACCCGGCGCGACGCTGAGATCGACGGCTTCGTTTGCCTTGACGGCGCCGAAGCTCTTGGAGATGCCGCGCATTTCGATGAGTGGGGCGGGCAAGATGGGGCTCCCGGTGAGAGATGGCGCGGATACCCCTCCCCTTGAGGGGAGGGTGCCGAGCGAAGCGAGGCGGGAGGGGTCACCTCAGCTGCCTCGACCTTTAGACTGATAAGGATGGAGCGCGTTACAGCGGACCCCACCCGGCCCTGCGGGCCACCCTCCCCTCAAGGGGGAGGGCTGCGCCGCTCAATCCGAAACCGGCGTGTTCTCGTCGACATCGACGCGGAAATTGCCGTCGAGGATTTCGGCCTTTTTCTTCTCGACCAGCTCCTTGACGTCGGCGGGCAACGTCTTGTCGAATTTGTGGTACGGCGCCAGAAAGGAACCGCCCTTAGCCATGCGCGAGAAATCACCGTAATCCTGCGCGGTGAAGACGCCGGCCTTGACCAGTTTGATCGCGTGCTCGACCGTCGGATACATGTCCCACACCGGGCCGGTTATCACCGTGTCCGGGCCGAGGTTGGACTGGTCGGACATGTTGGAGATGGCGAGGATCTTCCTCTCGACCGCCGCTTCGATGACTCCGAAACGTTCGGCATAGATCACGTCGACACCAGCGTCGATCTGGGCGATAGCCGCTTCCTTGGCCTTTGGCGGGTCGAAGAAAGAGCCGATGAAAGCGACCTTTCGCTTGATGTCAGGATTGACCTCCCGGGCGCCGGCAAAGAAGGCATTGACCAGCCGGTTCACTTCCGGAATGCCCATCGCCGCAACGGCACCGATCGTGCCTGATTTCGACATCTTTCCGGCGATCAGGCCGGAGAGATAAGCCGGCTCGTGGATCCAATTGTCGAAGACTGCGAAATTCGGCTCGGCCGGCCCGGCGCCGGAGCCGAACAGGAAGGCGACCTTCGGAAACTGCTTGGCCGTCCGGCGGGATTCACGCTCGGCCGCGAAAGCATCGCCGAGAACCAGCTCATAGCCACCTTGCGCATATTCGCGCATCACACGGCTGAAATCGGCGGTCTGCACCTTCTCCGACCATTTGTACTCGATGCCGAGTTCCTTCTCTGCCCTCTGCAGGGCGACATGGATCTGGTGGACCCACGGCTCCTCGGTCGGCGTGGCGAAGATCGCCGCCACCTTCAGCTTCTTGTCCTGAGCTAAGGCCAGACCCGGCAGCATGGTTGCAGCCAGGCCGAGCGCGCCCAGTTCCAGAACGCTGCGTCGCGAAAGCCCTTCGCATTTCGACTGGACTTTGCTCTTCCCGTTTTCCATTGCATGCCCCTCTGATTGGCGCCGTGGCGAGCCGGCTGTTTCTTTGAATTGTCAGCTGGGCAACTATGGATCGGAGCCTCACCTTTGTCCACATGGTCAAATTTGTCGGGGGAGCTGCAGCTGCCGCCCGCCGTGGCAAACCGCGGCCGGCGCTCGATCTTGTTTTACTGCCGTTCCAGCGCCACGGCGATGCCTTGGCCAACGCCGATGCACATGGTGGCGAGCGCATAGCGGCCGCCGCGCTCCCTGAGCTCCAGCGCCGCAGTGCCTGATATACGCGCACCCGACATGCCGAGCGGGTGGCCGAGTGCGATGGCGCCGCCATTCGGGTTGACGTGCTCCGCGTCCTCGGCAATGCCGAGTTGGCGGAGCACGGCGATGGCTTGGGAGGCAAAGGCTTCGTTGAGCTCGATGACGTCGAAATCTGCCGGCTTCAGCCCGAGCCGCGCACACAGCTTCTGTGTCGCCGGCACGGGGCCGATGCCCATAATGCGCGGCACCACGCCGGCGACCGCACCGCCGAGGATGCGCGCGATCGGCGTCAGCCCATATTTCTTAACGGCAGCTTCCGAAGCGACGATCAGCGCCGCGGCACCATCGTTGACGCCCGACGCATTGCCGGCCGTGACCGTGCCGCCTTGCCGGAACGGCGTCGGCAATTTCGCCAGCGCCTCGATCGTCGTACCCGCGCGTGGATGCTCGTCCTTCGAGACGACGACCGCGTCGCCCCTGCGCTGCGGGATCGCTACGGGAGTGATCTCCTTCGCCAGCCGGCCATTGGCCTGCGCGGCCACCGCCTTGTCCTGGCTGCGCACGGCAAACGCATCCTGGTCCGCGCGGGAGACGGCGAACTCTTCCGCGACATTCTCGCCGGTCTCCGGCATCGAATCGATGCCGTACTGCTCCTGCATCAGCGGGTTGACGAAACGCCAACCGATGGTGGTGTCGTGAATCTCGGCATTGCGGGAGAAGGCCGTCTCCGCCTTGGGCATGACGAAAGGGGCACGGCTCATCGATTCGACGCCGCCTGATATCATCAGCTCCGCCTCGCCCGCCTTGATAGCGCGTGCGGCGATGATGATGGCATCCATGCCCGAACCGCAGAGGCGATTGACGGTCGAGCCGGAAGCCTCCTTGGGCAGCCCGGCCAGCAGCAGTGCCATGCGCGCGACATTGCGGTTGTCCTCGCCGGCCTGATTGGCGCAGCCATAGACGACGTCATCGATCGCGGCCCAATCGATGCCGGGGTTGCGCTCGACCAATGCTCTCAGGGGGATCGCGCCAAGGTCGTCGGTGCGGATCGTAGACAATGACCCACCAAAGCGTCCGATCGGCGTGCGAATGTAGTCGCAGATATAGGCCTCGGCCATTTAACAGCTCTCTTTTGCGTTCCCTGCTACGGCCCCGCTCGCTTGCGCTCAATGCTTGATGCGGTCACGCATGGCGTACCAGAGCATGCCGAGCACATAAAGCGGACCGCGCAGGGCGGTGCCGCCGGGAAATGGCAACGGCCTCAGCGTCGAAAACAGATCGAGCCGCGAAGTATCGCCCGTGATTGCCTCGGCGAGCAGCTTTCCCGACAGCGTCGACAGGATCACGCCCTTGCCGGAATAGCCATGCGCAAAATAGACCTCGCCATAGTGGCCGACATCCGGCAGGCGCGATGTCGTCACCGAGACAAGCCCGCCCCAGGCATGGTCGATGCGGCGGCCGCGCAATTGCGGAAAGGTCTTTTCCATATGCGGCCGCACGAAGCCGGCAATGTCGGCGGGCGGCGACGGCGTGTAGCGCTCGCCGCCGCCGAACAGCAGGCGACCGTCCGCCGACAGCCGGTAGTAGTTGACCACGAAGCGTGTGTCTGAGACGGCGACATTGCTAGGAATGACGTCGCTCGGGTCGTCCAGCGGCTCGGTGGCGACGATGTAGTTGCCGACCGGCATGATGCGGCTGTTGACGCGCGACTCGAGCCCCTGGAGCAGCGCGTCGCCCGCCAGCACGACATGCCTGGCCCGGACCGAGCCCTTGGCCGTCGCAACCCTGATGGCAGGTTCCCGCTCCAGCCGCACCGCCACCGAATTCTCATGGATGGCGACGCCTGCCGCTGCCGCGGCGCGGGCAAGACCCAGCGTGTAGTTCAGCGGATGCATATGGCCGCCGAGCTTTTCGTACATCGCGCCGTGATAGGGCGTGTTCACCATTCCGCGCGCCTGCGCCGCCGACAGCATCTCGACGTCATGAAAGTTCATCACGCTGGCAAGGCACTCAGCCTCTTCTTCGAGGTCGCGCAGGTCGGAGCTGTTGACCGCACCGGCGAGGTGGCCAGTCAGCCGGAGGTCGCAATCGATGGCGTTGCGCTCGATCAGGTCGAGCACCAGTCCGCGCGCCTCGAAGGCGAGATCGAAAAGCGCCCGCGCCCGTTCGGGCCCATAAAGCTTGACCAGACCCTTGGCGCCCTTGCGCAGGCCGGGGATTATCTGGCCGCCATTGCGCCCGGACGCCCCCCAGCCGATCTTGCCGCCTTCGAGGAGCACCACCTTCAGCCCGCGCTCGGCGGCATGAAGGGCTGCGGACAGCCCGGTGCAGCCGCCGCCGACCACCACCAGATCGGCGTCGATGTCGCCTTGCAGCGCCGAATGCTCCGGAGCCGGATTGGCCGTCGCGACATAGTAGGATTTGCCGATATCCAGGCCGGAGTTGAAGCCCATCCATCAAACCTTGAGCAGCAGGTGGTCGCGTTCCCAGCTGGTGACGACGCTTTGGAACAGGTCAAGCTCGACGCTCTTGACGCGCAGATAGGTCTGGAAGAAATCCTCGCCGAGCAATTCCCGAACCGGACTGCAGGCAGCGAAACGGTCGAGCGCCTCCTCCATGGTTTTCGGCAGGGTGCTCTTGCTGCGATAGGCATTGCCCGATGCCTCTGGCGAGCGCGAGAGCTTTTCTTCGACGCCGAGATAGCCGCAGAGCAGCGAGCCGGCCATCGCCAGATAGGGATTGGAATCGGCGCCGGGCAGCCGGTTTTCCACCCGCCGCGCGGCCCGCCCGCCAGCCGGCACGCGCAGGCCGCAGGAGCGGTTGTCGTGCGACCACTCGATGTTGGCCGGGGCGCTGTGGTTCGGCCGGATGCGGCGGAACGAATTCACGTTCGGCGCAAACAGCGGCATCACCTCCGGAATGTATTTCTGCAGGCCGCCGATGAAATGCCCGAACATCTCGGTATCGTCCTCGTCACGCCCGGCAAACAGCGTGTTCCCGGCCTCGTCGATGACCGACATATGGAGATGCATGGAGCTGCCGGACTGTGCGGCGATCGGCTTGGCCATGAAGGTCGCGTGCATGCCATATTCCTGCGCGGCGTGGCGCGTCATCCGCTTGAACAGCAGCACCTTGTCGGCCAGCGGTAGCGCGTCGCCATGCAGGAAATTGATCTCGAGCTGCGCCGTGCCCGATTCATGGATCAGCGTATCGAGCGGCAGCCCGGCCGCGGCGGCATAGTCGTAGAGGCGCCGGATCACTGGCTCGAATTCCTCCAGCGCCGCCATGTCATAGGGGTGCTGCACGGTTTCGGAACGGCCATTGCGCCCGACCGGTGCGCTCAACGGCCGATCGGGATCGGGATTAGGCGCGGTCAGGTAGAATTCGAGCTCCGGAGCCACCACTGCCCGCCAGCCGCGCTGGCGGTAGAGATCGAGCACGGCCCTCAAGACATGACGTGGCGAGGCCATCCACGGCCGGTCGTCCATGTGAAACGCATCGGCAAAGACATAGGCCTTGCCTGCTTCGGCACCGGGTGCCAGGCAGAGCGTCGCAACGTCCGGCACCATCCGCATGTCGGGGTCCTGGTAGCCGAAGCCCTCGTCGTTGGAACCGGAATAGCGGCCGTCGATGCAGACCAGGAAGGCGCTGCTCGGCAGGTAGAGCGCGCGGTCTTCGAGCGACTTCAGGAACTTGGCCGTCGGCAAGGTCTTGCCGCGCAACACGCCGTTCACATCCGGCACCAGGCACTCGACTGCCCTGATCCCCTTCTGCTCCAGCCATCCCTTCGGATCGTCCGTCGGGGTCATTTGCGGTGCATCCGTTGTCGTGGCGTTGAGCATCAGGTCACGTCCTTACGAGGGCGAGAATGGCTTCGGCGGCGATTTCGGTTCCCGGCGCCCGTGCCATGGTGGCCGCATTCTCCTTGAGACGAAAGCGCATCTCGCTGTCGGCCATTAGGCCAAGAATGGCGTTTTCCAGTTCGTCGTCGCTCCAGCCATCGCGGCCGATGTGGCGGCCAACGCCGGTTTCCTCGGCGCGTTGCGCATTGTCATGCCCGTCCCAGCAATAGGGCATGATCAGCGACGGCACGCCGAAACGCAGCGCTTCGCAAAAGCTGTTGTTGCCGCCGTGATGGATGAAGAGATCGGATTTCGCGACGACCGACGGCTGCGGAAACCAGGCGTCGAGATAGACATTGTCCGGAACCGCGCGATAGGTGTCGCGCAGACCGCCGACATTGACGATGAACCGGGCCGGAAGCCGGTCGAACACGGCGAGCATGCGCTCGATCAGGCCGACATCCATGGCGCCCAGGCTGCCGAAGCTGAGATAGACCAGCGGCCCGTCATTGCGCGGAAAGACCGGCAGGTCGAACGGCCCTTCCGAACGAACGCAGCCTTCGAGATAGACGAAGCGGGCCGGGTCGAGCTGCTTGGCCCGCTCCCTGCGCACGATCGTTGGGGTCAGCAGCAAATTGAGATCTGGCGAAGCTTCGAGAAAAAGACCCTTCGGCAAGGGCGCAAGACCGGCGTCGATCCGAAGCCGGTTGAACCGGTCATGCGCCGGAGCGACCGCTGCCAGATAGCGCGCCTCGAAGGCCGCGCGGCTCGGGTCGTCGGCGGCGAGGCCGGACAGATAGGGTGGTACATTGGCGTCGGGAAGCTCGGTTTCGGCGCAGGAGACGACGCGCACCCACGGGCCGCCGGCGGCAGCCAGCGCCGGAAACATGATGACGTTGTCGAGCACCACGGCGTCCGGCTTCAGCCGGGCCAGCAAATGGCGCAGCGGCGCCTCGGCATTGACCGCGGTATCGACGATCGCTTCCCAGGTCGGGGCGACGTAGGTTTCGAGCTGGTCGATCGGGCTCAGCCTGAAATGCGGCAGATGCCGGCGCACGAAAGCTTGCCAGTAGCTCTGGCGCTCGCTGTCGGTCAGCGGCTCGCCGGTCGGCAACTGGTATTCCTGAAAACCATAGTCGGCGAACACGCCGGAAAAGCCGGCGTGACAGATGAACACCGGCCGGGCGCCACGGGCGCGCAAGGCTTGCGCGATACCGACGCAATTGAGCGCGGCGCCGAAGCTCGCTTCGGGAAACAGCGCGATGGTCGGGCTGGCTTTGCGCGTCACTACGGTCCTCGTGAGTCCGGCCGGCTGATCATGCCGAACAATGCGGGGGCCCCGCGACTGGCCGCCTGCGGCCGCTGGCTGCGGGAGAGCCGCAGGTGTACGCGAAGCAGATCGGCTGCAACCTCATACTGCCGGCTTTCCAATTGGTCGAGTATGGTCAGGTGCTCGCGCAGCGATTGCTTCAGCCGGAAGACGTTGACGCCGGCATAGGTCCCCGGCAGCCGGCGCAGCCTGAGATGGTCGGACAGCGCTTCGGTGACGAACCGGTTGGCGGCGCCGTCGGCGATCATGCCGTGAAAATCGATGTCCAGCCGCTGGAACTCTCTGATATCGAACCCGGCATCGGGCAGCCCCAGCAGCGTTTCCATCCCCTGGCGCAAGGCTGCCGCGCGCGTCCCGTCCAGCCGAAAGCCGGGCGCCAGAATGGCGGCGGGTTCCAGCAGCAGGCGGAACTCATAGCTTTCCCCTTGTGCCTCCGGATCGTCAGGCGCCCGCCTGAACAGCCAGGCCTGCCCCGGTGCACGGTCCAGAAGATTTTCCTCCGTCAGTTTCTTTAGCGATTTTAGTACCGTCTTTCGTTCGGCACCATAGCGCCGCATCAGCGCGCCGATGGTCACCGTTTGATCCAGCCGGCGTGCCGATCGATCGCGCAGGATCATCTCCGCGAGTTCGTCTTCCTCGGCGCTCGGCAGGTCGGCTGCAACGGTCGCCTGGTTGGTGAGGTCGACGGCCAGCCGATAGCCCGTTTCAGCCTCCCAGCGCACGACACCCTTTTCGGTGAGCAGGCGCAAAGCGGCTCGCACCGGGGTTCGAGAGACGTTGCAGAGCGAGGCGATCTGCTGTTCCGGGAGATGAGCGCCGGCCTCGAAGCCGCGCTGCCGGGCCAAATCGAGAATGCGCTGAGCGAGATCGAGATGGTTGGTGCGCGGTCGTCTGGCGGCGGCTTGCATGGCGATTTCTCATGAACGGCTTGACCGCTACGGTTTGACCGATCGCCCTTACAGGCGCGTTCGGCGATTTCGCAACGGCGTGCCAAATTATGGATTGACGTACTTTTTTCTGCAATAGTACTGTGAGGTCAATCGGCAACAAAAAAGACCGGGGAACAGGATCGAAGCGGCGGCATGGTCGCGAGCGCTGGTCCGACAATTGATTGAATTCGACGATCAACCAGAATGGGAGTCTGTCATGACCGCCTCAACCCGCCTGCGACATCCGTTAAAGATATCTTCGGTCGCGCTTGGTCTCGCCCTGGCGCTGTCGGCGCCGGCGGCCGCCGCCGACCTCGTCATTTCCAACTGGGACGGCTACATGGCGCCGGATGCCATGGCCGCCTTCAAGGCCGCAACCGGCGTTTCCGGCGAAGTCGTGGTTCACGCCACCAATGAGGAGATCATGGGCAAGCTCGTCGCTTCGGGAGGCAAGGGCTATGACGTGGTCTTCGTCTCCTCGCCCTTTGCCGAAGTGCTGAACAAGCTCGGCCTGATCGAGGCGATCGACCACGCGAAGGTCCCCAACCTTGCCAATCTCTATCCCGAGGCGGCGAAGCTGCCGCACGATGCCGGCAACAATTTTTCCGTGCCTTACACTTGGGGCACCACCGGCCTCTGCTACCGCTCGGATCTGGTCAAGACCGAGCCGGCCAGCTGGAACGATCTTCTCGCCCCCTCCGACGACCTCAAGGGCAAGACTACCATGCTGGCGACCGACCGCTGGCTGCTTGCCGCCGGCCAGCTCGCCAAGGGCTATTCGGTCAACGAGACCGATCCGGCCAAGCTCGCCGAGGTCAAGGACCTGCTGATCTCGGCCAAGAAGACCTTGCTCGCCTATGACGACACCACCTTCTACTCGAAGCTGGTCTCCGGCGAGGCGTTGTTGGTGCAGGCATGGGACGGCTGGTGCAATTACGGCATCGCCGAGAAGCCTGAGATCAAATACGTCATCCCCAAAGAGGGCTCGGATCTGTGGGTCGACACGATGGTGGTGATGAAGGCTTCGGCCAACAAGGACGCCGCCTTCCAGTTCATCAACTTCATGCTGGACGCCAAGAACCACGCCTGGGCGGCGCAGAACATCGACTACAAGGTGCCGAACAAGCCGGCTATGGAAAGTCTGCCTGCGGATTTCCTCGCCAAGTTCCCCAATATGAGCATGCCGGTGGCCGAGCTGGTCAAGTTCGAGCAGTTGCGCGACGTCGGCGACGCCCAGCGCGACTATTCGAAGATCGTCAGCGAGATCAAGGCCGCGCAGTAGGCGGCAGCTCCGGCATCTGGAATCAGGCTTGCGTTCCTTCACGCCCCCCTCTGGCCTGCCGGCCATCTCCCCCTCAAAGAGGGGGATTGGCTGGTTTTCGGTCGCTCGCCAATCTCCGGCGCAGCGCCCCCTCATCCGGCCGCTTCGCGACCACCTTCTCCCCGCTGGGGAGAAGAAGCAGACACCAAGGTCGCCGACCTCCTCTCCCCTCGGGGAGAGGTCGGATTGCCCCGAATTGCTCTTCGCAATGCGGTTGGCAATCCGGGTGAGCGGGCGCCTGTCCAAACAAGATTTCGATGCCTTTGAGATGGCGGGTAGGCCAGAGGGGGGTGCGGCATGAGATCGTTCACACCTTCTCGCTCCTCCTTGCTGATGGCGCCGGCGCTGGCCTGGCTCACCGCCCTGATGGTGGTGCCATGCGCGCTGGTTCTGGCGCTCGCCTTCTTCCGGCGCGGCATCTATGGCGGCATCGAATACACCTTCACGCTGGAGAATTTCGGGCTGGTGTTCGACCCGCTCTATGCCGGCATCTTCCTCAATTCGGCGCGCATCGCCGGCACGGCAACCCTGATCGCGGTGGTGATCGGCTATGCCGCCGCCTATGCGATCGCGGCGGCACCCCGCCGGTGGCAGCCGGTATTCCTGTTCTTCGCCGTCTTGCCTTTCTGGTCCAACTACCTGATCCGCACCTACGCCTGGATCGTGCTGCTCAACCGCGAGGGCCTGATCACCCAGCTCTTGCGCTGGTTCGGCTACACCGGCGAGCCGCCGTCGATGCTCTACACCGAAGGCGCCGTCATCGCCGGTCTGGTTTACAATTATCTGCCCTTCGTCATCCTGGCCTGCTACGCGCCGCTGTCGCGGCTCAATCCGGAGCTCGCCGAGGCCTCACGCGACCTCGGCGCTTCGGCCATGACAACATTTCGCCGGGTCATCCTGCCGCTGACGGTGCCGGGCATCGCCGCCGGCGCTGTCTTCGTCTTCGTGCTGTCGATCGGCAATTTCGTCACGCCGGCACTACTCGGCGGCGGCCGCTTCCAGATGATCGGCAATCTCGTCTACGACCAGTTCCTGACAGCCAATGACTGGCCCTTCGGCGCGGCACTGGCAATGGCGCTGATCGCCATCATGCTGCTGGTGCTGACGGCGCAGGCTTTGGCTGCGGATCGCGCCGCGGGCCGTATCGCCGAAGCGAAGGGAGGCGCCGATGGCTGAGCGCGGCCTCCTTTCCTTCTCCCCGTTCAGGGGGAGAAGGTGCCCCGAAAAGGCGGATGAGGGGCGGCGCGATCTTCTGCCCTGTTGGGTGCTGCCCCTCATCTGCCTGCCGGCATCTTCTCCCCCTGAACGGGGAGCAGGACGCTGGCCGCTCGCCCACCTCCAGACCATCGGACGTCGGCCATGACTTCATCTCCAGCCCGCATCTTCGGCCTGCGGACGATTCTCGTCCTCGTCTTCGCCTTTCTCTACATTCCGATCGCGGTGCTGGTGGCGCTGTCGTTCAATCAAGGCGGGCTGCCGACCGTCTGGTCGGGATTTTCGCTGAAATGGTACGCCTCGCTCGCCGGAAACGCCGCGATCCTATCCGCCGCCCTCAACACGCTGATCGTGGCGCTCGTCTCGACGGCAATCGCCACCTTGCTCGGCACGCTGCTGGCGATCGGTGTCGAAATGCGCCGACAGTATGGGAGAGGCCTCGAGGCGCTGATCTTCGCGCCGATGATCATACCCGACATCGTGCTGGCGATCGCGCTGCTCAGCTTCTTCTCAATGCTCGATTTCACCCTGGGCCTGCACACCATCATCCTCGCCCATGTCGTCTTCAACCTCGCCTTCGTCTGCTCGGTGGTGCGTGCGCGGCTGAAAAGCTTCGACTGGTCGATCGTCGAGGCCTCAGCCGATCTCGGCGCTTCCGCACTCACTACCTTCAGGCGGGTGACATTGCCGGTCATCCTGCCGGCGGTCGTCGCCGGCGCACTGCTCGCCTTCACCCTTTCGGTCGACGAATTCATCATCGCGTTCTTCACCTCAGGCGCCGGCCGCGCCTCGACCACGCTGCCGATGCAGATCTATTCGATGATCCGCTTCGGCATCACCCCGGAGATCAACGCATTGGCGGCCATCGTCCTGGCGGTCTCAATTACAGCGCTGAGCCTGTCGCAGCGGCTCAACCGTGGGGTGATCGGCCAATGAGCGCACCCCGCACGCTGCTGGCGATCGACAGGGTGTCGAAGAATTTCGGCCGGGTGACGGCCGTTGACGGCATCTCGCTCGACATCCGCGAGAACGAGTTCTTCGCACTGCTTGGACCATCGGGCTGCGGCAAGACCACGCTGCTGCGCATGCTGGCCGGCTTCGAGACACCCAATCACGGTCGCATCCTGCTCGACGGCCGCGACATCGCCAGGACCCCGCCCAACAAGCGGCCGGTCAATCTGATGTTCCAGTCCTATGCGCTGTTTCCGCATATGAGCGTCAGGGCCAATGTCTCCTATGGCCTCGAAATGGAACGCTTGCCGGCAAAGGAAATCCGCTCCCGTGTCGACGCCATCTTGGCGACGACCGAGCTCGTCGCCTTCGCCGACCGCAAGCCGGAGCAACTGTCGGGCGGGCAGAAGCAGCGCGTCGCGCTTGCCCGGGCGCTGGTCAAGCGGCCGCGGCTGCTGCTGCTCGACGAGCCGCTCGGCGCGCTCGACAAGAAATTGCGCGGCGCCATGCAGCTGGAGCTGAAGCGCCTGCAGCACGAGGTCGGCATCACCTTCGTCATCGTCACCCATGACCAGGAGGAATCGCTTGTCATGGCCGACCGCATGGCGGTGCTGAGAGACGGCAAGCTGCTGCAATGCGACACGCCGCATGCGGTCTACGAGCATCCCGCCGACCGTTTCGTCGCCGACTTCATCGGCGTGATGAATTTCGTGCCGGGCAAGGCCACCGCCGACGGGGTGATGGCAGCGGACGGCACACGGATCGTCGGAACGGTTCCCTCGCCTCTGGCTTCCGGCGCAGCGGCGGTCGCTTCAGTGCGGCCCGAGCGAATCCGGCTTTTCCCGTCGCCAGAGACAGCCAACCGGATCGCCGGCACCGTCGAGGCGCTCGCCTATCACGGGCTCGACCTGCAGCTGCATGTCCGCGCCGCTCTGTCGCCAAAGCCGTTCCTGGTGCGCGTCACCGCCGACGCCGCCGACCGGCGCCCGGTCTCGTCAGGCGATGCGGTCGAACTCGGCTGGGATGCCGCCGATGTCAGAATTTTCGCAGATTGATTGGAAGGAGAAGCTTGATGGCTCAGAAGACGATCGCGTTTTTTCCGGAAGCAGCCTACGGCCCGGCGCTCAATTCGGTCGGCATCGCCCAGGCGGTCGAGGCGCACGGCCACAGAGCGGTGTTCCTGTCGGACCCTGGTTTCCTCGATGTCTACAAGGGCTACGGCTTCGAAGCTCATCCGGTGAACCTGTCCGAGCCGATGCCGCCGGAACAGATGGCAAAGTTCTGGGAAGACTTCATCAACGGCCACATCCCGAACTTCCGCAAGTCGCCCTACGACCAGGTCGACAACTACGTGAAGGATTGCTGGACGGCGATTGTCGACAGCGCCAAATGGGCTGAGAAGGACCTGCCTGGTGTACTTGCGACGATCAAGCCGGATGTCATCTGCGTCGACAACGTCATCCTGTTCCCGGCGATCAAGCAGTATGGCAAGCCGTGGGTGCGCGTCATCTCCTGCTCGGAAAACGAAATCGAGGACGAGGACATCCCGCCGCATCTGTCCGGCTGCGTTGAGAATGACCACGCCTGCCATCGGCGCTACCGCGATCATTTCAACGCCGTCATCAAGCCGATCCATGACGACTTCAACGCGTTCCTAAAGGCGAACAACGAGGCGCCGTATCCGATCGGCCAGTTCTTCGAGGCTTCGCCCTATCTCAACCTGCTGCTCTATCCCGAGGCGGCAAAGTTCAAGCGCCGCCATCCGCTCGACCCGGCAAAATTTCAGTATCTGGAAGGCTGCGTGCGGCAGGAGAAGCCCTACACCGTGCCGACCTTCGCGAAAAACAATGACGGGCCGCTGCTCTACGTTTCCTTCGGCAGCCTTGGCGCCGGCGATGTCGATCTGCTGAAGCGCATCATCGGGACGCTGGGCAAGACGCGCTACCGGGCGCTGGTCAATGTCGGGGGATACAAGGACCAGTACACGCAATTGCCCGAAAACGTCATCGTCGAGAGCTGGTTTCCGCAGCCCTCGGTGATCCCGCAGGTCGATGCGGTGATCCACCATGGTGGCAACAACTCGTTCACCGAGTGTCTCTACTTCGGCAAGCCGGCGATCATCATGCCCTACGTCTGGGATGGCCACGACAACGCGACGAGGGTCGAGGAGACTGGCCACGGCTTCGGCATGCTGCGCTACGACTGGAGCGATGCCGAGTTGATCGCCAAGATCGAAACCTGCCTGACGGACCCGGCAATCAAGGCCAAACTGGCTAGGACATCGGCGCAGATGCAATCGCAGAACGGCCCGCAGAAAGCGGCGGGACTGCTGGAGAAACTTCTGTGAGCGCGATGTTTGACGTGCCGAGCCAAGGCACCCCCCTCTGGCCGGTAGGACAGAGGGGGGCGCCGTAGAGCGAGGACAGATCAGGATTAAACGTCGCACCAACGGAGCACCCACATGACCTCCTCCGCGCCGCATCTTCACGAAGCCTCCACCCGCGCCGACCTCATCGACTGGGGCACCCAGCCCAATGCGTTGGAAGGTGCTTCGCACTCGACCGGCAGGCTGGTCCACAAGGGGCCGAACAACCAGCCGGAATCCGGCATCTGGGTCTGCACTCCCGGCCGCTGGCGGCTGGCGATTCCGCGCGACGAATTGTGCCATTTCGTTGCCGGCCGCGCGACCTACCGATCAGATGACGGCGAGGTGATAGACGTCTCCGCCGCCACGGTGGTCATGTTCCCGGCCGGCTGGGCGGGCGAGTGCACCGTCCACGAAACCATTCGCAACATCTACATGCTGGCCTGAAGCCAGCCACTGGAGCTTCACGACATGCCGACACCGATCATGAAATCGCCGCTCGCCCTCACCGACCTGGTCGACTGGGGCGTCATCCCCACCATGATCGAGGGCGAATCCCGCACCTCCGGCAAGCTGCTGCACAAGGGACCGGAGGGCCGCTCCGAATGCGGGCTGTGGGTCTGCACCCCAGGCAAATGGTACTGCCATGTCACCCGCGACGAGTTCTGCCATTTCCTCGAGGGACGCTGCACCTATGTCCACGAATCCGGCGAGGTGATCGAGATCGAACCAGATACTGCGGCGTTCTTTCCGCAGGACTGGAAGGGCGTTTGCACTGTCCACGAGACGATCAAGAAGGTCTACATGATCCGCTGAGCGGGTTGAAAGGAAGACCATGGAATTCTCAGCTGACCGGCCAACCTTTTTCGTCAATCCGGATTACCGGCCGATGACCGGTGCGGCAAAACCAGTAATCGATCCGGCGACGCTGGAAACCGTGGGCGCCATCGCTGCCGCAGCCGATGGCGAGATCGACGCCGTGCTCACCGCAGCGACCAAGGCGCAAACGGCGTGGAAGAAGCTCGACGCCAAGAGCCGCGCCAGGCATCTGCATGCCGTCGCCAACGCGATCGAGGCGGCCGACTTCACGCGCTGCGCCGAGCTGATGGTGCGCGAGATGGGCAAGCCCTATCCGGAAGCGATCGGCGAGATCGCCAATTGCGCACCGATCTTCCGCTACTACGCCGAAATGGCGCGTGACGACGCCGGCAAGATCGCCGGCACGACACAGGCCGGTTCGTTCCAATATGCGCGCTACGAGCCCTACGGCACGTCGGTGCATATCATGCCCTACAACTTTCCGATCCTGTTGATGTGCTGGACCGTCGCCGCTTCGCTCGCCGCCGGCAATGCCTGCGTGATCAAGCCGGCCGAGGCGACGACATTGTCGACGCTGGATTATATCAAGGTGTTCCGCTCACTGCCGGAGGGCCTGGTTTCCTGCCTGCCCGGCGGGGCGGCCACCGCACAGGCGCTGATCACTTCCGACCGTACCCATGCGGTCGCCTTCACCGGCTCGGTCGCCGCCGGCAAGGCCGTCGCCGTCGCCTGCGCCGAGCGCATGAAGCCTTGCGTTATCGAGGCCGGCGGCAGCGATCCGCTGATCATCAGCCAACACGCCCCGCTGGACGTGGCGGCGGCCGGCAGCGTCACCGCCGCGTTCCACCTCACCGGCCAGGTCTGCACTTCGGCCGAACGGTTCTTCGTCGTCGATTCCGTTCACGATCGCTTTGTCGATCTGTTTGCCGAGAAGACACGGACGCTGCGCATCGGCAACGGCCTCGACAAGACCGAGATCGGGCCGCTGGTCAGCGAGGCAGCGCGGGCGAAAGTCATGCGGCTGGTCGACGATGCGATCCGCAGCGGTGCCAAGGCGGTCACCGGCGGGCGCATTCCGCCGGCGCACAATGTTGGCTGGTTCTACGAGCCGACGATCCTGACCGGCGTCACCCCCGGTATGGCGATCGTGCGCGAAGAGTGTTTCGGACCGGTCGCCGCGATCTGCCGGGTCAAGGATTTCGACGAGGCGATAGAGCTCGCCAACGACAGCCCGTTCGGGCTCGGCGCCTCCGTGTTCACCACCGATCTAGCCGAAGCGCATGAGGCTGCGGAGCGGCTCGAAGCCGGCATGGTCTGGGTCAACAATCCGTTGATCGACAATGACGCACTGCCGTTCGGTGGCTGGAAGGCGTCGGGCCTCGGCCGCGAACTTGGACGCCAGGGGCTGGATGCCTTCCGCCGCTCGAAGATGGTGATCATCGACCACAAACCAGCGATCCAGGACTGGTGGTATCCCTATCCCGACAGCTGGTTCCGCGAAGCCGGCGGCCGCAAGCACGTATGAGTATGAACGGCTGCGGTCAGCCGATGCTCTCGCCGCCGTCAATCACCAAAGCCTGGCCGGTCATGAAGGACGAACGATCGGAGACGAGGAACAGGATCGCTTCGGCTATTTCTTCGGCGCTGGCCCAGCGCTGCATGGGAATCTTGGTGCGGACATAACGTTCGATCGCATCCCGCCCGCCCATCTGGGCGATGAAGGGCTCGTTGAAGGGCGTATCGACCCAGCCCGGACAGAGTGCGTTGACGCGGACATTGTGCGTGGCATAGTCGAGCGACATCTGCCGAGTCATCGCCACCACGGCATGTTTTGAGGTTGCGTAGGCGATCATCTCGCGGTCGTAGAACACACCTGAATTCGAGGCGGTATTCAGGATGACACCGCCGCCCTGTTCGATCATCGACGGCATGACGAGCCTGGCAGCGAGGAACTGCGCCCGCACATTGATCCGCCACGAGGCATCCATGCCGTCGACGCCGACTTCGGTCAGCGTACCGCCGACCTGGACTCCGGCGTGATTGTGCAGGATGTCGATCCGGCCATGTTTGCCCAGCGTTCCAGCGATGAGCTGCTCGACCGCCGCGTCCTCGCCGACATCCGTGGCGATCGCCTCGGCCCGGCCGCCGGCGGCACGGATCTCGAAAGCCGTGGCTTCGCCGGCAGCCTGATCCCTGTCGGCGATCACCACCACCGCGCCTTCCCTGGCCATGATCATGGCACCGGCGCGCCCGATGCCCGACCCGGCGCCCGTGACCACGGCGATGCGATCTTTCAGAATCATAATGCGGCTTTCAGTTTGATGGGTTGCGTTGGCGCAATTGCCATTGGGCAAGCACCACAAGCAGCACCGAGGCGACGAGGACGATCGTCGCGATGGCGTTGATTTCCGGAGTGACCCCGCGCCGGATCGAGGCAAAGACATAGATCGGCAATGTCGTCTGTGCGCCGGCGACGAAGAAGGCGACGATGAAATCGTCGAAGGAGAATGTGAAAGCGAGCAGGAAGCCGGCGATTACCGCCGGCATGATCTGCGGCAACACGATGCTGCGGAAGGTCGTCAGCGGGGTGGCATAAAGGTCACTCGAAGCCTCGACCAGATTGCGGTCGAGGCTGCCAAGGCGTGTGCCGACGATCATCGCCACCAGCGCCATGGAAAACAGGCCGTGCGCGGCAATGATCGACCCGTAGCCGAGCGCCAGGCGTGGCGGCTGGTCGTTCGGCCACAGCGACGCGAGAAACGGATTGACGACCCCAAATAGCTGGACGAGCGCGACCAGCGTCGAGATGCCGATGACGACGCCCGGAACGACGATCGCAGCACCCAAAAGCGCATCGAAGACGGCGCGTGTCCGCACGCCGACACGCGCCAGGCCAAGCGCCGCCGCCGTGCCGCACAGCGCCGCGAGCAAGGCGCTGGTGGTGGCGATGAACAGGCTGTTCTTCAGCGCTTCGACCAGGAACGGGTTCGACAGCGCCTTGCCGTACCATTGCACCGAAAAACCGGTGAGCTCGCTGGCGTGGCGGCCGGCATTGAAGGAGAACAGCACCACCAGCGCGATCGGCAGGTATAGGAAGGCAAAGACCGCAACGACGAAGGCGCGCATCAGATCAGGTCCACCCGGCGGGCACCCGAAAGCCGGGTCGAAATGCGGTTGGCGGCAAGCAGCACCACCACCGATACCAGAACCAGCGTGATCGCGATCGCCGATCCGAACGGCCAGTTGCGCGATTGCAGGAACAGGTCGACCAGCGCGTTGCCGATGAAGAAGACCTTGCCGCCGCCGAGCAGCGTCGGGATCAGATATTCGCCGAGCAGCAGGATCATGACCAGCGAGAAGCCGGTCATCACACCCGGCAGCGACAGCCGCAGCGTCACGCCAAGGAATGTCGAGATCGGGGTTGCGCCGAGATCGGCGGAAGCTTCCAGCAGCCGGCGATCGAGCCGCTCGAGGCTGACATAGATCGGCAGGATCATCAGCGGCAGATAGCCATAGACGATGCCGAGCAGGACCGCGCCCGGTGTGTTGATCAGCCGCACATCTTCGAACCCGACATAGGCCAGCAATGCCGGGATGCCGCGCCCGCCCAACACATACATCCAGGCGTAGGTTCGCATCAGAAGGCTGGTCCAGAACGGGATGACGACGAGCGCAAGCAGGATCAGCCGCCACCGCTCCGGCGCGCGCAAGGCGAGGTAATAGGCGACCGGATAGGCGACGAGGAGACAGGCCAAGGCACCCGCCGGCGCCAGCACCATTGTGTTCCAGAAGGCGGTCGCCCGCGCCGGAAGATTGGCATATTGCGTCAAGGTGAAAGCGGCCTGATAGCCGCCTTCCGGCGCCCGCTCGCCAACGCTGAAAACGGCGATCGCGACGAACGGCAAGACCAGAAACACCACCAGCCATGCGGTTGCTGGACCGAGCAGCAGAGCGGTCAGGAGATTGTGACGAAGGACATTGCTGCGCATTGAAAAACCGCCCCGCTGCCGGCGGACATCTGCCCGCCGGGTGAGTTGCCTGCATCGGACCTATGGCCCGCCCGGTTCAAGCCGACTTGAAGCGGGCCATCAGTTCGGCCCGGCCCGGATCGGTCAGCGTCGCGGCAGCACCGAATTCCAGCGGCTTCAGCAGTTCCGCCGCCGGGTAGAGGATCGGATTGTCCAGCACCTCCTTGGGCAGCAGCGCATTGACCCGCGCATCGGTGGAAGGCGCACCGTTGGCCAGGTGCTCCTTGACCGCTACTTTCGGGTCCATCAGGTAGTTGAGCAGGGCATAGCCGGCGGGCTTGTTGGGCGCATCTTTCGGAATGGCGTAGAAGTCGGTCCAGATCTCGCCGCCCTCCTTGCCAAGCACATAGGCGATCTCGGGAATGTCGCGGTGAAGCTGCGCCCCGTCATTGGTCCAGCACATCGTCATCCAGGCGTCGCCGGCACGCATCGACGGCTGATAATCGCTGGAAACCGCGAACAGATGCGGCTTGACCTTCAGCAGCAATTCCTCCGCCTTGGCGAGTTCGTCCTGCTTCAGCGAGTTGAACGAGAAGCCGAAATATTTCAGCGCATTGCCGATCGTGGTGAGCTGGTAATCATGAACCATGGTCCGGCCGTCACCCTCCGCCATCGCCGTGTCCCAGAATTCCTTCCAGCTCGTCATCGGCTTGGTGAGCTTCTTGGTGTTGACGGCAAATCCGGTGGTGCCCCAATTCTTCGGCACTGCGTAGGCCACGCCGTCGATCGTGCCTTCCCCGGTGAAGCGTGGGTCTTGTTGCGAGCCGTCGAAATTGGCGAGCTTGGCCATGTCGAGCGCTTCGATGATGTCGAGCTTCTTATAGGTGGAGATCGTGTAGTTGGTCGGCACAAAAAGGCTCCAGCCAGAAGCGCCGGCCTGGAGCTTGGCCAGCATCTCCTCGTTTGACCCGAACACATTGACCTCGACGGCGACGCCCGTATCGGCCTTGAAATTCTCGAACGTCGCCGGGTCGTGGTAATTGGGCCAGGTGGCGATCGACATGCGGTCGCCAAGACCCTCTTGGGCGAAGGCCGGCGAGGGCATAATGCCGAGCTCGCGGGCCATCACCGCCGTTGCGATGCCAAGACCGGTGAGGCCAAGGAAGTCGCGGCGGCCGATGGAACCGCGCTTGAGGCGCATCAATTGATCGACGAATTTTTCGGGCCTTATCGGCAGTCCGTCACGATATGAGTTCGACATGTTTGTTTTCCCTCTGGTTGGTCCCGTTGTTCTTGGGGTCCGGAAACGCGAGCGGCGTTCCGGCTGTAAAGCCGATGGCGACGGGTTCACCCGGCTTGAAGAGATTTTTACTGCCGATCAGGTGATCGGCCTTGGCGAGCAGCGTTCCGATACCCCCGACCTCGATCGCATATTCCGCGGTCGAGCCCAGAAAGATCCGGTTGCGGATAATGCCGTTGAGCCGGCCACTTCCCGGCGCGCCGAGGCTTAAAGATTCAGGACGCAGGCTAACCGCAACGGCTTCGTCCTGCCGCAGCGAAGTCCGCTTGCGCGCGGCTATGACGGTACCGTCGGCAAGCGCTACCTCGACGAGGTTGCCCGAGTGTCCGGCGACCTTGCCGCTCAAGAGATTGGTCTTGCCGACGAAGTCGGCGACGAACAGGTCGGCGGGCTCGTCATAGATTTCGCTGGGCTGTCCGAGCTGGACGATGCGCCCGCCATTCATGACGCAGACGAAATCGCTCATCGACAGGGCTTCTTCCTGGTCGTGCGTGACAAGGACGAAGGTGATGCCGATCTCGCGCTGCAGGTTCTGCAACTCTATCTGCATGTCGGTGCGCAGCTTCTTGTCGAGCGCCGCCAGGGGCTCGTCGAGCAGCAGCACCGCCGGCTTGTTGACCAGCGCGCGCGCCAGGGCGACACGCTGCTGCTGGCCGCCGGAAAGCTCGTGGATCTTACGGCGGCCGTAGCCGGCAAGCCGCACCATGGCGAGCGCCTCGCCTGCCCTCAGGCTGATCTCCCGTGACGATAGCCGCGGCCGCGCCTGGCGTAGCCCGTAGGCGATGTTGTCCTCGACATCCAGATGCGGAAACAGCGCATATTGCTGGAACACCATGTTGACCGGCCGCCGGTACGGCGGCGTGCCGGCCATGTTGCTGCCACGGATGAAGACTGCACCTTCGCTTGGCTGTTCGAAGCCGCCGATCATGCGCAGGCAGGTTGTCTTGCCGCAGCCGGACGGCCCGAGCAGAGCGACAAAGGCAGACGGCGGGATGGCAAGATCGATGCCGCTGACCGCAGTGACGCTTCCGTAGCGTTTGGTGACCCCGCGAAACTCGATATCGGGTACTGCGGTCAAAGCTGCGGCTCCAGCAACAAGACAATCTCGAAACGCTATCAGAGCCAACGGTGACTAGTATATACCTCGCAGGTGGTATATTCGGTCTATTTTCTCGTTTAAAGGGGTATAAATTGAGCGGATCGCGCGGCGACGAATACAATCAGCTCGCTGCGCTCATCGCCGCGACACGGGAGACGAGCGGCGAGCTTTTCGGCAAGGCGATGGTCACCTGGCTCCGGCGGCATGTCAGCTTCGATCACTGTGTGATCTTCGGCTATCGCGGCGCCTCGCGCCCGCCGCTGCTGTTCGAGACGTTCTCCCCAACCGAAAGCCACGTCTTCGTCGCGCTCTATCAGGAGGGGCCTTATCTGCTCGACCCGTTCCACCACGCGGCGGTCGAGCGCAAGGAAGGTTTTTGGCGCATGCGCGAGCTGGCGCCGGACCGCTTCTATGCCAGCGAATATTACCGCTCCTACTATAGCCAGACCAAACTGGCCGAAGAGGTCGGTTTCTTCGTGCCGCTGCCGGGAAAGGACGCGCTGGTGGTCTCGCTGATGCGACTGCATGCTTCGGGACCCTTCGGAACCGCCGATGCCAGATTGCTGCGCGACATGGCGCCGGCGGTGATCGGTTTCGCAAGGCTGCGCTGGCCGGCCCTTCCGGCCGACGAACCGGCAGAGACGAAGCAGGACGAGGCGATTGCGCCGGTCAACGAGTTCGAACGTGCTCATATCTGGAAGAGCCTTTCGCTCACACCGCGCGAAAAGCATGTCGTCGATCTGGTGCTTCAGGGGCATTCGACGGAATCGATAGCCAGGGCGATGCGCATCGTACCGGGAACCGTAAAGGTCCACCGCCGCAACATCTATCGCAAGCTCAAGATCAAATCGCAGGCTGGTCTTTTCGCGCGTTTTGTCGAGATCATGGACGCGCGGATTCGGTAGTCCACGATTTTCGAAAATGGCCTCGCTCAGTTCAGCTGGCGACGCCTTCCCAGGCGCCGGTTTCAGCCATCTGTCTGAGCAGCGGCGCCGGCTTGAAAACATCCTTGCCGGTCCGCTCGTGCCAGTGGTCCAGCCGTCCGATGATCTTGTCGAGTCCTTCGAGGCCCGCCCAG